>JAWBTN010000001.1:0-29327 GCA_039000415.1 Candidatus Aenigmatarchaeota archaeon
TATTCAACGCTTCTCTTCACATCAGCAAAAAGTTTTTCCACATAAACAACATGCTCTTTCTTTATTTCTCCCTCCTTTTTATCTTTCGCGACTTCAAAAGCTGGAGCTATAAGTTGAATAGCATACCTCAAGCTACTGGCCAAACCAATTTCAGTTAGATATTCCAAAGCTTCTTCCGATATCTTTATCTTTTCAGATTTTGCCCTTATTTCGATTATCTTCCTTATTTCATCTTTACTGTAAGGCTTGGTGTTTATTATCAACAACCTATCGATTAAATCTAAAGGCATACCATGTGGAGCTTTGATATCGGTGCCTCTTATGGTAGAAAATCCCCTGTTCGTGGCGAATATTATTATTGGCGCTAACTCTTGTTCCAAAGCTCGGTTCAGAAACGCAAAAGTTTCTATGTCTAACATGCTGCATTCATCTATAAACACAACTCCAGGTAACAATTCACACCTTCCTTCTTGTACTAAAGATTTTATATACTCATCAACTTCTTTCCTCACTTCTGGTTCGATTTCTTTTGATTCCCTTCCACCGAAAAAGAAACTGAAGATGTCTGTCCCAGACCTTGCATTGGCAACATCCAAAGCATGTAAAGTTACGGGATAAACGAACTCTTTTTCTTTCAAAACTTTTCCTCTAGGTACTGGTACTGGTTTTACAGTTGTCAAGTCAACTTTCTTCTCTTTTGCAGCATCTTCACTCATTCCAACCTTAACGAGCCTCCCGCCTTCAACATCTATTTGTATAACATCTCCCGTTTCAACATTTTGTTGTATTAATTGAATCGCAAAACTTTGATCCATAGTAAGCTTCTTACTTTCATCTTTAGTGGCTATTTTTATGGTTGCACCAACAGGAATTTGTTGGTAAGGATTGTACGGATGTTGAGCTTTTTCTATAGAAATTTCTTTTACTTCACCTTCGTAAATCTTCCTGACTTCATGAATCCTTGCTCCAATAGCTTTCCTCAAGGCTTGAGTTAAGAATTCGGTTTTTTTCATTTCAGTTGAAAAAATTTCACTTGCGGCTAAATGAACGAACGGAACATCTCTACCAAGTTCTTTTGCTATCGCTGTAGCTAGCGCTGTCTTCCCTGTGCCGGGAGGACCTGCTAAGAGTATAGCTCTACCAGCGAATTTACCTTCTTTTATCAGTCTTACTATCAAGCCTGCTGCTTCCCTAGCTTCAACTTGACCTACCATCCCATCAGCTACTAGTTTCGCTTTTAAGCCATCCAAACCCAGACCTTGAATGTGAGAATGTGCAGCGATTCTTTCCCAATCACGCAGAGATTCAGATATCTCCCGAATCTCTGCCATTGAAATCACCTTTCAATCTCTATTTCTAGAACACCATTTTTAAATTTTTTGTTTGTAATTGAAGCATTTTTTTGTATTGGAATAAGAGTGAAATATGCTTTATCTTTACCAAAAGCTCTAACTTCCAAACTTTGTTCAAGTTTCTTTATGTTTATATCTTCTTCACTTTTAACGTCTGGCAATTTAATGGATATTATTTGTTTGTTTCCAACAGTTTTTACCTCAGTTTCGGCCTCTTCAGTAATCCTTTGAACTTTTTTTGTTTCCTCTTCTTCAACTTCTTCGACAGTAGGTTTTAAACCGAATTTTCTCTTTAACTCAGGCTCGAGTTTCTTGTATTCACCAGAAGTCTTGATTTCGACTTTTGGTTCCATCCCACTACCACTCCTTATCACTATGCTTATACCACCAGACCTCACAGGCTTCATCTTCAAACTCGACAAACTCAGCGGCTTGAATATTTTGTCCATCTTCTCGAATTCCTTTTCCACTTCTTCCAACAAACTTCCGAAAGGTGTGAATAATTCCCTTTCTCTTAATTCTTCACCACAAAAAGGGCAAAACTCCCATTCTCCTTTAACTTTTTTTCCACAACTAGGACATTTTTTCTTATCAAACATCAAACCAACTCTGAATTCATTCTTCTTCAACTCTAGGAGCCAAAACGAAATCGAGATTCAACTTATCTTCAACTTTAAAGCTTAATTTTATGGGATAGTCTTGAGACCATTCAAGTTTAACTCTATCACAAAGCTTCGCAGCTTTCAACATTTTTTCCAAGTAATCAAGGGGATATCTTGCCTTTACACTACCACTTACCTTTAAATCAAGTAAAGAAGCATTCCCTTTTTCCAATTCAAGCTGGGTTGAGCTTATGTCTCCTTCAGCCCTCATAACGAATCTAGAAGGTGAAGCTTCGAAAACAACAGAATCGGCAACAACACCGGCATCTTCTATACCAGATTCGAGCACGTCTGAGCTAACTTCAGCTCTTGTCGTGAATTCCAATTGATCTATTCTTGGTACTTCTTCTTGACTTATCTCAAGCAAAGGTAAAACGAACCTTCTTTTGCTAGAATTCTCCAATATTATTTCCAACTTAGAATCTTGTAAAACAAAAGTTGCTCTATCCTTTGAACTAGCCCTCTTCAATACGGATAAAAAGTTTGAGATGTCAAGTCCGATTGATTGTTCTTCATCAACTTCATACTTCTCAAAAGCTGAAGATGATATCTTGAAGTCTACTGCAGCAACCATTGCTCTATCCGAAGCCAACAAGCTTATACCATCTTTGGATATCTTGAAAACACCTTCATCTATCAATTCAGCTATGGTTGATATCGCTGTGGTGAGAAGGTTCACATCTTTAATAGTTGCTTTAAACATACAAACCCTCCTTCTTATATAATTCTTCTACCTTCTTAAATAAATTTAAATCAAATCCTTTTAAATTTTGCACAAATTCACATTTAAGCGTGCCGTTCAATTGAGAACAAAAAACTCTCACCAAATCATCTTTTTTCACACCTTCGTTTGAAAAAATTTCTATCCTTCCTGTTTCATCTTCTAACAAAAAAGAATTTTCAAAAACTTCCACTACCTTTCCTATCAGAGCTATTCTTGAATCTGTTTTCGATATCGAAGAAATTTTTCTAGGTTGGTAATGTTCTGTCACGTCTTTAAATTAAAAGAATGATAGATAAATATTTTATCTTCATCCGTAAGAACGCCAACTGTAGCCACATTTCTTGCATTTGTAAAACATCGTTGGTGGCTCATCCGCAGCTCTAGTTTGTTGCATCCACCAGTATGCTTCCATATTCTCACACTTTGGGCACATTATCTTCGTGGTCGGTAATTCACTGACAACATCATCTTTGCCCATGACTATCACTTCTCTTTTCTTTTCCACAATTTTTCCGACTATCTCGACTTTTTCCTTAGATTTTACTCTTGTGCTACACTTTCTGCACACTAAGTAACCTTTTTTCTTTTTGTCTGCTACCATCAAATTTCCACACTTTGGGCAAAACATCAAATTCCTCCGAATATCCAGTGAAATATAACTTTAAAATATCCTAATTTTGGAATAATAAAGATTACCTTTCCTTTTATTTGTTCTTTTTTAACGGAATACTCAAAAGGAAGTAGAGCCGGATTATGATCACCTTTTGTCATGTAAGTTCCATCATCGTTTATCTTTATTATCCTATGGATCACAGGAATGTTTTGTCCTGGAACTTCATAAACTACAACATCCCCGACTTCATACTTTTCACTGCCTTGAACGATAGGCAAATCACCCACATCGAACCCATTTTTTATAGGCCAAGAATCTACGAAACTTCTGTTGTATCCCAAGTTTTCTTCCAACCACTTGTAATGGTTGATTTCAGTGAATTCGTCGTGGCGCATGGAAGAAGAGAGAACTGAAACTGCTGGATATTCTGTAGCGAGAGCTAAACTCAGTAAAGCTTTTGTGAAAAGGGCTGCAAAAGCACCACCTATTATGTAAGGTAACACGGATTCTTGCTTGAAAAGGTAGAGGAGGAGGATCCCAACGATTATTAAAACATAAGCTGTAATACTGGTAACGGAAAAAAACTGTAGCAAGAGGAGCGATAGAGCTATGTATATGAAAATCCCGTATTTTTTCTCAATTCTTTTCCATTTTCTCTTAAGCTCTTCCACTACTCTCACCTTTCACTATACCTGTAGCTATTATATGTGCTATCCTGAGAGGTTCGGGTATGTAGCTTCTCGTACAACTAAGCTTTATCACCTCTCTCGCAACACCATCTTCAATTCCAACATTCTGATAATAGATTTTCTTAAAGTCTTTTACGAAACACTCTTTTATGGGACCTGCATTTTTTACAGCTTCCCATCTTTTATCAAAATCTTCGAATCTCTTCAACGCATTTTTCACCTTGGCTATATCTGGAATTTTCCTGTTTATAACTATCACTGGAAGTTTACTCTTTTCAAAAATTTCTTTTATGTCAATCATGTTGAATCCAGCCATCGTTATACCATCGAACATCACGATTTTCAACTGTTGTTTATGACGTGAAGAATTTATGAGTTGAATTATTTTTTCTGTAGCATCGTTTCCATCAACTTTAACTTCAGTTTTGAGTAAGCCGTCTAAGAACTTTCCACCACGAAATATTACACCTATCACCGGTACCAATTCCCCACTTCTGGGCGTAAAAGCACCATCATCGAAGCCCAATATCCTTATTTCAGGTTTTAGCATATCGTTCAAGTAAGAAAGTAGGTGTTCAATGTATTTATACTTTTATTCCTCTTGTAGATTTCTCTTTGATCCTTTTCAAGTTTTTACCTATTCTCTTGCTTAATCTCTCGAATAACAAATCAAGAGTCGTCGGTATATCCCAACCACTCGCATTTGCAAAGAAAATTTTATCGCTCGCAAATACTTTTGCATGCATCGAATACTTTTTCCTTCCAGCAGGACTGTGGACATCAACATCTAACTTGAATCTTGTTATTTTCCACCTTTTTCCGAATTTCTCTAAAAATTTTTTCACTTCTTCTTCGATCTCAAACTTTTCAGGTACTTCAGCATGTGAAATTTCAACTTGGATCCCAACCATAAAAAAATTTAAATAAAACTTGCTTAAAAAGTTGAAGCTTAAATTTTTATAGAAATAAAACTAAAAGAGATTTCATGGTGAAGAAAGTATTCCCAGAAGCCATGAGTAGACTTTTTTCCAGAGTTTTTGTTTGCAGGGTTTGTAAAGCTAAGATAAGGGCAGATCCTGCTAAAGTTAGGGAAGGTAAAGTTAAATGTAGGAGATGTGGTTCTAAAGCTTTGAGACCGAAGAGAAGGCCTTTGTGATGTTATGGAAATAAGGTACATAACCACAAGGGATCTCAAGAATTCTTCCGGTGAAGTTAAAGGTAGGATAAGGGTCATAGTTTTGAAAGGTGAAAATGAAGCTGAAATAGATTTAACTTGTCCAGAATGTGGTTATATTCAGAAGAAAAAACAAGAATTCAAGATGCCTTTGAATGTCGAGTGTGAAAAATGTAAATTCAAGATAAAATTGGAAAGTTTGAGGAAAGAGATAAAGAAGAAATAAAAATTTATTTTTAGAATTATTTGTTGAGAAGCTTTAGCTTCTCATGATCGATATGACGGAATTTCAAAGAGTTTGGAATTGGTATTCTAGGGAAAGTGTTTTAAAAGCTATATTAGAAGTTGCGAAGAATAGGGAAGTTGTAGCAGTTTACAAAGATGGTATTTTCGGTAGAAGGCCGGATATGCTTCAATACATTCAAGATATCCTACAATCTGTGGCCAAAGGTGCTATAGCTTTTCACGGATCGTTGGAGAGATGGCAACAACCGATGAAGCTGGATGTAGGTTTGAATAGAAGTCAGCTGGATGCTGTTAGGATTGGTTGGGATGTTTTGTTCGATGTAGATGTAGATGATTTTGAGATTGCGAAAATAGCTGTTAAACAAATCATAGAAGCTTTGAAAGATCATGGTGTTGTTAGTTATAGCGTGAAATTTACTGGTGGTTCTTCTTTCCATATTGGAATACCCTTCGAGTCTTTACCAGAAAAGATAAACGCCCAACCAACTTCAGTTCAGTACCCAGAACTACTTCACAAGATAATAGAGTATGTGAAGTGGTACATCAAAGATAACGTGAAAGAGGAAATTTCTCGTTTGTTCAAACCAGAAGAAATAGCTAGTAAAGTGGGTAAGGGTGTTAAGGAAATAACTGAAAACAACGAAATAGATCCTTTCAAAGTTATAACGATAGATGTTTTTGGTTCAAGACATCTCTTCAGACTTCCTTACAGCTTACATGAAAAAACTTTGAACGTAAGCTTACCGATAAAACCTGAAAGGGTGGATAAATTCGATATTCAAGAAGCTTTACCAGAAAAAGCTAAAGTGGAAGAGAAATTTCTGGTCCCGAAGAGTGTTTTACATGATGCTGAAGCTCTAGTGATAGAAGCACTGGATTGGAGTGCAAAGCATTTAGTTGAAAAAGAGGAGGAAATACCGAAAATAGTTATTAAGAAGAGGAGAGTTAAAGTTGTTCCTGAAGAATTCTTCCCACCTTGTGTGAAAAAAATACTTCGTGGTTTAAGCGATGGGAGGAAAAGGAGCTTGTTCATTTTGATTAATTTCTTGAGGAACATGGGTTGGACTCTGGATAAGATAGAGAGTAAAGTGATGGAGTGGAACTCAAAGAACGTATTACCTTTAAGGAATACTTACGTGAGAACTCAGCTGAGATGGCACTTCAGACAAGAGAGAAATTTACTCCCACCAAATTGTGATAACGAGAATTTTTACAGAGATATTGGGTTATGTGAACCAGATGAAATTTGTACGGATGGAGATAAAATAGTCGTGAAAAATCCTGTTAATTATCCTTTGAAGAAACTTAAGGCAAAGAAGAGGAAAAAGAAGAGGAAGAAAGTTTAAAGTTTATATATTCTTGCATAATTTTAAAATGGGAGTATGGTAGAAGAAACTATAACTTTTGAGCTGATAAGGAAAATTCAAAGAGAAGAAGAGAGTTCACCAAAACTTTCTAAACTTCCGGAAAATTTTTATCAAAACGTCAAGAATTATTTGCAACAGAAGAGGAAGATTCTCGAGAAAATGGATGATAAGAAGATTTCGGTCGAAGTGAAGAATATAGAGAGGTTGGTTGAAGATATATTCAACAGAAGGGAGAGGAAAATAGTAACACAAGCAATAAATTGTGCTAGGGTTAACTTGAGTGTTGAAAATTTAACGAAAGAAGAAGAAGAATTTTTCGAGAAAGTAAAAATTTTGATAAAAGAGAGGAGGGAAAAAATATTGAGAGATTTGTTGGAAAAAACCGAGGAGAAAAAAATCCTCTTGATTATTTTCAAAGAACCTGTTCCCGAGTTCGTAGGCGTGGACATGAACACCTATGGTCCTTTCGGAAAGGGTGATATAGCGAAGATACCAGAAGAAAACGCAAGGATTTTGATAGAAAAGGGGTTGGCCGAAGAGTTCAAGGTTAGTGTTTGAAAAAAGTTTAAATTGATAGAAGGAGTTAAAAATTTTATGAAATTTCCTAAAGTTGTTAGGACTTATTGTCCCTACTGTAAGAAACATACAGAGCATGAAGTGGAAATAGCGAAGAGGAGACCAAGAGGTAGCATGAGTCATGGTCAAAGGATTTTCAAGAGGAAGATGAAAGGTTATGGTAGCTTTCCAAAAGAAAATCCAAAAGGTAGGGAAAAATTGACCAAAAAAGTTGATTTGAGGTTTAAGTGTAAAGTTTGTGGTAAGATGCATACCAGGGGAGAAGGATGGAGAACTAAAAAACTTGAGCTGGTGAAGAAATGAGCTCGAAGGACTTGGTAGTTTTACCAAAAAGCAAGTTCTTGAGAGTTCTCTGTCTGAAATGTAAGAATGAGCAAGTGATATTCAACAAGGCTTCTACAGTTGTAAAATGCTTAAGATGTGGAGAAATATTAGCAGAACCAACTGGAGGAGAAGCAAGGATTAAAGGGAAAGTTCTGGAAAGGTTTGGTTGATATGGAAAAAATAAAGGAAAACATGATTCTCATCTTTCTAACCGCTTTTCTCCTATTCTTTTTCTTGTTTTTTGTAAAAGGCTTTAAAATTCTTCAACTTCCAGCTCAGCTTGAAATTTTGATAAATTTGATCATTTTCTTTTCCCTATCTTTTATGTTCTTCAGAAGCTTAGGCAACTACGTTCAAAAATTGGATATACCAAGAGCGAGGCAAATTGGTAATCAAGTGAAGATAGTGGGTTATTTAATTACGGTTCTCCTTTCCTTGACTTTCTTCAAGGAATTTTCTTCAGCACTTTTAGCCATAGGAACTGTAAGTGGTTTAGTTTTAGGCTTAACACTTCAACCAGTGCTGGGAAACTTCTTCGCAGGTGTTTTGATAATGTTCACAAGATACATAGAAGTTGGAAAAAATATAAGGATTTTGAGCACATCTATACCCTACACGATTCTTTCTTTCCCTGCACATAAGTTCTTCTCTGTTGAAAGCTCAGACGTGGGATACAAAGGAGAAATAATAGAGATAGATTGGTTTTTTTCCGTTTTGAAAACTGAAGAAGGTAAAATATTGAAAGTACCAAATTTAATGTTGTTGAATTCTGCAATTCTTGATACATCTGATCATGAAAATTTTGTCTATTCACTAAGGGTTGAGTTTCCATTGAAGATGAAGAAAGGTTGGAATATAGATAAGTTGGAGAAAAAAATAAAAGATATCTTGAAAGGATACGATCTAGTTGAAGGTCCTTACTTCAATGAACAAAGTGATAAAGATTATGTTTACGTTAGGATGAGGATTAAATCCAAGAAAAAGAGTTGGGAAGAAGAGAAGTCTGAGGTTTTAAAAAAACTCTTGAAATTGAAGGGTTTGGTAGAGAAGGGATAGACCGAAAAATTTTTATATAAGTTGTGTAAAAATATTTTTAGAGTTTAAATAATCTAAATAGGTGAAATTATGATTTGGGACGAAACTTGGGAAGAATTCGAAAGATTGAAGAGAAGGATTGATTACTTGATGAGAAGGATGCTACCAATGGAAGAAGAATTAGAAGCTTTCAGAAGTTTTCCTGTTGATTTAAGCGAGACCGATGAAGAACTGATAGTGAGGGCAGAACTGCCAGGTTTCGAGAAGAGTGATGTTTCGATAAAAGCTACAGAAAATACGTTGGAGATAGTTGCCCAAAAGAAAGAGAAAGAAGTGGAAAAGGGTGAAAGGTTCTTCAGAGTTGAGAGAAGGATGGGGGCTATGAGGAGATTCTTGACATTGCCTTTACAAGTGGATTACGAGAAAGCAAAAGCTGAAATGAAGAATGGTATATTAACTATTAGATTACCGAAGAAAGTCAAGAAAGTTGGAAAAGAGATAGAGATAGAATAAAAAGAGGGGCGATGAAATGGCAGTAGACGAACTGCCAAAGCCTGAAGGTATATGCAAGTTCTGCAAAAGACCTATTTACAAAGATCTAGCTAAACACCAACTCATATGCCAATTCAAACAGTAAAGATCGGATGAAATTTTTGTAATTATCTAGTGAAAGAAATCCCCTCGACTTCTATCATCTTTTCTTTTTCGTTAACTGAAAACTCACAACCAAGTATTTTCTCACAAACCGATATGTTTGAAATGCAGTGTTGAGTTATTTCCTCAACCTTGATAGAAGACTTACCATTGGCTAGAGCTAAGAATACCAGTATTTGATCTGCCATGAATTTATCTAGGGCAGCTCTGGATTGGATAGATTTGATCAAATCTTCTGCTACTTCTCTTCCTATTTCTTCTGCCCTTACCCCTTTCTTACCCACATTATCAGCACCGAGGATTGAATTTTCAGTTTCAGCCCAAATTGTTATCGAAGTCCCTTTTGAGTAAGTTTGCGTTGAATAATGTTGAATTTGAATTTCCGATGTTATTCTTTTTAAAACTTCTTCAGCAGTTTTGGCTTGTCTTAAAGCCACTTCATCAGGAAGGCTACCAGCTATCGAAATTCCTTCGATCTTCAACAATTTTCCAGGTTCTGTTAATTTGATGGATGACAACGTTTTCACAGGTTGAAAAGTTACCCTTACTTTACCCCCACCTTTCGGATAAAAACCTTGTTTCAATATCTCTACTTCAGGTAGAGGAGCACCGAGCTTATTCAATATGGGAAAAGTTACGTACTTCAAGAATTCTATTGTTGGTGAACCTAAGCCAGCGGTACCTCCTGTTATTTCCAAAGTAACTTTCTTTTCGGCGAATAGTAACATCGGTGCAAGTGTTTGAAGAAGGAGTGAAATGCTACCCGCAGTTCCTATATCTATTTTTTTATCCCTAACATCAAATTTTTTCGGTTTGAATTCAAGTTGCATCGACCCGTATCTTAAACCTGAAACTTCAGCATCACAGAATTCTGCAGCTATTTTCACACCTGTCAAGTGCTGAGGCATTAAACCAGGTTTCGGTCGCGAAGCCCTTATGTTTATTATCTTCACAGGTTGAAGGGTTAATGCTGATAAAGCTATTGATGTCCTTAAAACTTGACCCCACCCTTCTGAACCGTCTATTAGGATCATAATAAAAATTCTGGAGAAAAATAAATTAACTTGTACCTTTACCAAAACCTGCTATCGTGATGATTCCTAGGAAATTGAGGAGATAAGAAAAGGGGATGAATTTCCTCGTGTTCATTTTAGCAGCACCAACAAGGGCAACACCTATTTCATCTGGTAAAGGAGAAGCTATGATGAATCCGGCTATGACCGGAACAAACCACTTGAATTTTGAGTGTGCAGTTTTTTGCCATAACCATAACCTAAACCTGAGTTCTTTTGGTACTTTTCTTGATAAATGTTTATTAGCCAAGAAATTATTAACTTCTTCATGTAACAATTTTATTTCATCCATCAGTCTATCCCTGAAGAACTTGAAGATAAGGTAATCGCTCAAAACAGAACCCGATGCACCTATCAAGGCGATTAAAAAAGGGTTGAATTGTCTACCAAGAGAAAATATGAGAGCTGTGGCTGGAGGAGTGGTTAAAGAAAAACTGAATAACATACCAGCTATAAATGCTGAGAAATATCCCAAATATCCAAGGTTCTCTTCGATCCAATAACCAACTTCAGATTTAACGACGAAATAGGCCAATAAGATGCTCAAACCGAAAGCTGTAAGATTCTTATACTTCCACTTCTTGAGTTTATCAACATGGTTCCTAAAACTTTGATTCAACTTGCTTTTGAAGTAAGAGTATTTTTTCGACATTCTTCTAAATTTGTTTTCAATAAATAAAAATTTTTCAGAAATTGTTCATCTTCTCTTCTATTCTGATCATCTCGTTCAACTTACTTATCCTATCCCCAGAAATCCCGAATTTCACGTAATCACAACCCAAACCAACTGCAAGATGTGATATTAAACTATCTTCAGTTTCACCAGACCTGTGAGACATTATAGTCACCATTTTATTCTCCTTTGCCAGTTTCACAACTTCTATAACATCACTTATCGTTCCAACTTGACTAGGCTTGATTATTATGGCATTTGTAGCTTTAATCTCAACACCATCTTTCAACCTTTTAAGGTTTGTCGAGTAAAGGTCATCACCAACTATCAATTTATTCGGTAAGCTTCGAGTCAACATGGAAAAAGAAACGAAATCATCCTCCATGAAAGGGTCTTCCAAATAACTTATAGGATATCCTTTAGCTAAATCTTCCATGAACTTGAGTTGCTCCATTTTACTCAAGATTTTGTTCGAACGTGGGTAAACGTAATACTGATTACCATCCCAAAGCTGTGATGCCGCCAGATCCATACCTATTCTCAACAAAAACTTGTTGGCAATTTTCTTCAATATATTCAACACTTCAATGAAATTCAAACTTGTTATCCAGCCTGATTCCCAGTTCCTTCCGTAAACAAAACTCGGATCAACTTTTTTAAGTATCCTTCCGATTTCAACGTAAGCTTCTGAAATCTTGGATAAAGAATCGAAGAATGAAGATTGATGTAAAGGCAACAGTAAAAATTCTTGAATATCGCTTTCGTTATCTTTCCAACCACCGACAACGTTACAAACAGGTTTTGGTATTTTCAGTTCACTTCTAGTTAAATTAGAGAGATATTCAAAAACATCTAAACCTTCATTCAGGGAAAAAGATTTTAGGAAAGCTGAAGAAATAGCTAGAGCAAGATTTCCACCAATTTCTTTGAATTCTGGTGTTTTATCGATCGCCCTCAATAAATTATCAACATCTTCCAACTCTTTGAAATCTTCGTTCATGAAAGCTTTCCTTATCAAGTGGAATTTAGTTACACATTCTTCGACAGGTAAATAAACGACTTCATGCTTTCCCCTGCTAGTTCCAATTGGTACTGAAGAGAAAACTTTACCTTTTTCAGTTTCTATCTCAACTTCAATTGTTTTTTTAGAATTTGTGGCTAGAATTTGTCTTATTCTCAAGTTTTTCACTTTCATTAATTAAAATTTGTTTCTAGGAATTAAATTGATTAAAAATTCATCTCTATTTAAATCGTGAACTTCAAATCCACTTTTGCGACAAAAAAAATGATTATCTACCGAAAACGATCTCCCAAAGCTTCTTTCCATTTATCAGCTTAAGCTTACCTTTTTTCACAGAAATCTCATCAAACTTTTGCACTTCGTCCTTACCTTTTCCATGGATTAAAATAGGTACTGGTCCGAATTCATGCTTTCTAGTTTTACAAGAAGTTATGTGATCGGAAGTTACTATCAAAATTCCGTTGAAATCCCTAAATCTTGCAAGGTGATCATCTATCCTCTCTATAACTTTCTGCTTCCTGAAAAAATCACCATCGTGGGCAGGCTCGTCAGGACCCTTAACATGAGCTAAAATGAAGTCATATTCCCCTAAAGCATTTTCCACGCTATCGAAAATAAATCTAAGAGTTTGTTCCAGGTTTAGTTCTGGTATCGTGATCGCGTCCAAACCACATAGAAGACAACAACCTTTCACCACACCATTTTCAGCGATGCAAACTCCTTTAGTTATGTTGTACTTCTTGAGAAAATTTTTAAGGTTTGGTAAGATGTTTCCCGCTTCTCTTGTTAGTATGTAGTTGGCTGGAGGTAAGCCATGCTTAATCCTCCTCTCGTTCGCAGGATGGTATTCGATTACTTGTCTCGCTTTATCTATGAATTCTTGAACAATTCTCGCAGATATTTCAGCTTCAGGGGATAAAGGTTCAACTTTCTTCACGATTTCCCAATCAAAATACGGATCGCTATCGCTTATCTTATCACTCAACTTTTCTTTCAATATTAACACAGCCCTATGGCCATAAGTTCTTATGAAGATATGATCGACTTCAAGCTTAACATGTTCATTAACATACCTCGCTATTTCATCTAAACCCTCGAAATTTCTACCAACTCTTCTATCGAGAACTCTTAATTCATTGTCAACTGTTGCAAAATTACATCTCAGCGCAAGCCAACCTTGTTGGTAAGGTATATCGGCACCAACAGCTTCTATAGGTCCTCTCTTCATCTCTTTAGGTTTTATTTCGTATCCTAAAAGAGAGAATGTGGATAGATGACTTACGCTAGACCTAGCTGCTTCATTCCAAAATTTTTTATCTAAAGGTAAAATTTCCCCACACATCCCAGTTCTAGCTAAAAAATCTAGGTTTGGTTTATGAGCTGAAGATAGAGGAGTTCTTGGTTCCGGAAAATCTGGAAGCCCATCAACGAGTAAGAAGATAACTTTTTTCTCGAGTTTTCCCGATTTTTTCTTCCCCTTTTTCTTCATCAATTAAAATTTAGAATTCATCAAGAAAAAGTTTAACCTAATCCTTCCATTTTTCATCCATCTCATTTAAAATTTTTTCAGCATATTCCGCTAACTTCTTTGATAGGTTGGCTTTTGCCAATAAGATTTTCCTCTTGAATAACGGATCTTTTCCTCTCATTTGTTCAGCAGCGAAAAGTGTTATGAAGGCTGTTTGAAGTTCCAGCCAGAAGAATGCTTTCTCCATGAACTTCTTGCTTTCTTGTTGGCTGGTTGTGGTTAAAGCTAATCTTTTCCATTTCTGATAATTCTCGTAACACATGGAAATTTCTTCATTCATCATAAGAACCCAACTCCTGAAGTTGATTTAATATTGAGATAATCATTTGAAGATCTCTTTTTACTTGCCACTTTTCTTTTTCGTAAAAGTGATGATTGGAATATTTTTTAGCGATTTTGACGAATTCAGAATATTTTTCTGGAGAATATTTTTTCAACAAATCTTCATGTTGTGAAATTTTTACAACATATTTTCTAACTTCACGCACCTCATTTTTCATTATGTCACCTTACAGTAGTTACTATATAGGAACTAATATTTAAATGTTACTATTCTATAGTAGCGAAAAATTTAAATATACCAAACTTGTGTTTTAAAATATGGCCATCGTAATTCGACCAAAGGATGAAGTAGAAAGGTCTTATTTGGATTGCTTAATTGAAGTTGTTAGGAGAAAAGGTATTAGAGGTGGAAGGGTTAGGAATGATGTTTACATCGACTTGATGGGAGTCAAATTTCTCGTGAAAGAAGGAGATTACGTAATTTTCTACGATAATAAACCAAAGACAGTTGAAGACATAGGAAAAGCTCTTAAAGGAATGGGATACGAAGTAGGTTTTTTTGATTATTTGACTGTAAGTACTCTTAAATATTTTACTAAAACATTACAAAATCTTAACCAAGATTAAAGATCCTGTTGTTGGCAAGAGGAGCAACGGCATCGAAACCCTTTTCTTTCAGTTCATTGGCAAATTCTTCGGTATGGTCGCCGTGAATACAAAAAACTTTTTCTGGGTTTAGTTTATCCACGAGCTCAAAAAGCTCACTTCTTCCTGCATGCGCTGAAAAATCTAACCTCTTTACAGACATCTTAACTTCTAAATCCAATTCCTTGGTTATAAATCTTCCTGTTTCGAGTAATATTTTTCCAGGTGTATCTTCAAGTTGCCAACCCGTAAGTACCAGGCTAGACTTCTTATCGGCGTAAAGCTTCTTGATGTACCAAACAACTGGACCTCCTGTTAACATCCCACTCGTTGTTAAGATCACAGAAGGCTTCCTCAACGCTCTTTTCCTATCCTTTCTGGAATTAACATACTCAACTTTCTCTAACGCTTTATCCAAACTTTCAGGCTCTTTAAGAAGTTGATTGTATTGGTTTATTATCGTCGTCGCCTTTTTTGCCATACCATCCAGGAAAATAGGATAATCGATTCCATGTTTATGCAGCACTAATAAAATCTCTTGGATTCTACCAACAGCGAAACCAGCTATTATACAATGCCCATCTAAAGCCAAAGTTTCCTCTATTATCCTTATCAATTCTTTTTCTTGTTCTTTCCTCTCAGGATGTTCTCTATCAGAATAAGTACTCTCTGTTATCAAGTAATGAACTTCTTGTAAGTTCAAATCAGCTTTTTTAAGTAGCCTCGTATCAGTTGCTTTTAAATCACCAGTGTAGAGGAGTTTTTTATCTTTGATATTCAACAAAATCATCGCACTGCCAGGGATGTGACCTGCATCTAGGAATTCAAATTCAACTGACTTTAACTTGAAGTTGTGTCTGTAAGGTATGGAGACGAAATTCCTCATACTTTCCCCCACATTTTTTCTCTTAAATGGCAAAGCCACACCTTCTTCATGACTTACTTTCAAAGAATCCATCAACAAGAGTTCAGTTAAAGGTTTAGTTACGTTTATCGAGTAAATCGGACAATGTTGACCATTGGCCGAAAAAATAGCAATAGCACCTGAATGATCTAAATGTGCGTGGGATAGCAATATAGCGTCTGGTCTACCTTGAACTGGAATGGGAAAAGTTGGTGGGACTTCTCTTATTTTCGTCCCATAATCCAACAAGATCTTCTCCTTCCTCGTATCGACTAGAATTCCGGAAGCACCAACAGTTTGCATAGCCCCTAGGAAACTTAACTGGAACATGAAATCTCTTTTATTTTTCTGTTTTCTCCTATTTAACCTTTGAGTATTTGTTTCTTGATAAAGAACAACAACCATCCTATAACTAAAATTGAAAACGTTAATGAAAGCAAGTCTGCATCAAAGAAGCCTAACAAACTAATACAAGAAACAGCTCCGAGGAAAGCTGTTATTGGAAAATTGCCTATGTTTATGGGTGATTTAAAAGGTCTTTCCATTTCAGGTTTTGTATATCTCAAATATATCAAAGAAAGGTTTACAGCAGTGAAAGCTAGTAAAGAGTTGAGGCTAGTCAACTTAGCTACTCTATCTATTTTTCCGGAGAAAATGAAATAAACTGCTAGAATTGTTGATATAGCTATGGCTAAATACGGAGTTCTTCTCTTGGAATGTATTGCTGATATGAACCTGGGCAAAGAATTTTCTTTCGCCATACCATAGATAAGTCTTGAACTGGCAACTGAAAGCCCTAAGCACGTACTAGATGTGGCAACGAGTGCAGCAATCGATATGAAGAGGAAAGCCATCTCACCGAAAACTTTTGAGATTGCAAATGCTAAAGGAGCACTAGACCTAGCTAACTCTTTCCAATCAGCTAAGTTTAAGGCTGATATAGAAACTAGAGAGTAAAGCATCGCTGTTATTATGATGGAAAGAATTAAAGCCATCGGAATGTTGTGAGAAGGTTTTTTCGTTTCTTCAGCTAAGTATGCCACGTTCTCAAAACCAAGGTAAGCGAAGAACACAAGCGTTACTGCTGAAAAAACACCTGACAAGCCGTGAGGAGCTTCGAAAAATCTGGAGAAATTGTTTGTTTTCGATAAGCCGGAAAAAATTATGAAGATTAAGCTAACAAAAACTACAGAAATTAGAATCATGTTAACCCTTGAAGTTTCTTTTATCCCGTAAAAGTTTATGAGAGATAAAAATACCAACAAGGAAATTGAAATCGATATTCTCATCACATCATTTTCGATTCCAAGTAAATTCGTTAAGTATCCAGAAAATCCAAGGGATACAGCTGCCATACCCGATGTTAACGCGAATATCAAAAGCCAACCTATCAAGAAAGCCCAGAAATCACTCCCATAAGCTTTTTTCACGTATACGAACTCTGCCCCAGATTTAGGATACATGGCTGAAAGTTCAGCGTAGCTGAATCCAGTGAAGATAGAAATTAAAGCTGCTATTAAGAAAGAAACCCAAAGCGAGTTTCCTGCTAGCTTAGCTCCTTCTCCTATCAAAACGAAAATTCCAGCCCCAACTATGACGCTTATTCCATAAAAAACCACTTCTATTAAACCGAGCTCTCTCCTTAACTTCATAAATTATTTTTTGAATTCAAGAAATAAGAAAATGTGAGGAAAAATAAGTTGTTTTTTAAATAGATTGAATTTATTATCAAATCAAAAATAAAATAAGGGAGAAAATGATAGACATAAAGCTCGTAAGGGAAAATCCTGAGCTTGTGAGGAAAAATTTGGAAAGAAGACAAGATCCGGAGAAACTGAAGATTCTTGAAGAACTAATAAACCACGACAAGCAATGGAGGGAAGCCCAAACAAAGTTGAATAAATTAAGGCAAAAAAGAAACGAATTGAGTAAAAAGATTGCTTTGTTGAAGAAAGAAGGTAAAGATTACGGAGATTTGGTGAAAGAAGCGGAAACAGTTTTAAGTGAGATGAAAGTGGTTGAAGCGAAAGCAAAAGAACTTAAAGAAAAAGTTAGGAATTACTTGCTCAGCATTCCAAACATTTTGCATGAAAGCGTTCCTTACGGTAAAGACGAAAATGACAACGTTGAAATAAGGAGATGGGGTTCTCCACCTAAATTTAACTTCAAACCAAAAGATCATCTAGAAATATTGAAAAATTTAGGGTTGATAGATCAAGAAAGGGCGGTAAGGGCAGCATGTTCAGGTTTCTTTTATCTTAAAGAAGAATTGGTTTTACTCGATTTGGCAATTCAAAGGTTTGCAATAGATGAATTGAGGAAAAAAGGTTTCATATTGATAGAACCTCCTTTCATGATAAACAGGAAAGCTTATGAAGGTATGATAGACTTCAAAGATTTCGAAACTATGACTTACAAAATAGAAGGGGAGCCTTTGTATCTAATAGCTACTGCAGAGCATCCTTTAGGAGCAATGTACATGGGAGAAGTTTTCAACAAAGATGAACTACCTTTAAAACTGTGTGGAGTTTCACCTTGCTTCAGGAAAGAAATTGGAACTCATGGTAAGTACACGAAGGGCTTGTTCAGGATGCATCAATTCAACAAAGTTGAGCAATTTGTTTTCTGCTTACCTGAGCAGAGTTGGGAAATATTTGAAGAGTTACAGAGAAATTCTGAAGAGCTTTATCAGAAGTTAGGGTTGCATTATCGTGTTGTTAATATTTGCACAGGAGACATAGGAGCTATAGCAGCTAAAAAGTATGACATAGAATGTTGGATGGCCGATGGAAAATTCAGGGAAACTGGTAGCAATTCGAATTGTACCGATTACCAAGCAAGAAGGCTTAACATAAGATATAGGGAAAAGCCTGGCAAGCCACCTATCGGTTTTGTGCATACACTCAACAACACAGCTTTAGCTACAAGTAGAACCATGCTCGCCATAATAGAACAATACCAGCAAGAAGACGGTAGCGTGATCATACCTGAAGTGTTAAGGCCTTACATGGGTGGAATTAAAAAATTGGAAAAAATCAAGTGAAAAAACTGAATATGTGAAATATCAAGTCTCCAAAAAGAACTGTGGATAAAAGAGCTAGAGGAAAAGTTGGTGCAAACCTCACACCCTCTTTTATCCAAACGAACTTCTTTCCAGATTTCTTAATTTTTTTCAGTTCTTCTTCAGTTATACCTTCCCAAACTTTGCTTTCCATCAAAACATCACCAACTTTAAGCTTTGATACAGGAATCTTCCTCTTGAAAGCTACTTCTTCAACAGTTTTTACGAAGAACCATAATAAGATTAAGCTCGTGGTCACGATGACCAAAAGTAGAGAATTCAAAAATATCGAGTTTAAGTTTATTGGAAAGCTGAAGAACGAAAAGAGGAATAAATTGGAAAAAGAGAAGACGAGGAATAGAAGTGAAAGGGAAAACAATAAAAGCCTTGAGCTAGATTTCAAGTTTTTCTTGAAATTATTGAATATACTCTTGTTGATAAAACCCAAGATTATAGCGTAAGCTATCATGTAAGCAGCACCAACAACGAATACATTCAACAAATAACTTAAAGCGAAAGGAAAATGAAGGTTTTTTACTAAAGGTGATATCAAAGGTGAGAAAAAGCCTATAGCTGCCAATAACTTAGCATCACCCCCTCCCCATTGCCCAATTTTATACATCAAAAAACCAAAAGCTAGTAGAGCTAGACCGTAAAGCAAACTTTCGAGTAAAGCTACTAAGCTCAAATCAAACAAACATTTGATAAAGGCTAGTATCAAGGCTATGGCTATCATAGCATGTGGTATTTCATCCGGTATTTCTGTAGGCGTTATCTTAACGTCGAAAGCAGCAGCTATAGAAGAAAAAATTAAAGATATGTAAAAAGAAAGCAATTCAAGCATTACATCTCACTTAAGAATATTTCTTGAAACCTATTTTTTTCGCTTCTTCCCTGAAACATTGTCTGCAATAATAAAGACCATATTTACTTATTATCCCAACACCAGCCCTTCCACACTTCCTACAAACTCTAGTAGCCCTTCCGTACTTCTTAGGCATTCATCCACCCAAGTTTCCAAATATTTCAACTATGTCCCTAAAACCGAATATTTCCATCTTTACCATGTGTTCGAAAATTCTAGTGTAAACTTTTTCGAAATCGTTTTCGAACTCAGCTTTCCTGAGTATAACACCACTCAGTTTGACCAAAAGTTCCTCATCTATTTCATAAAACAATTCTTCATTCAACTATCTCCACCCCATAATTTTTTTTCACCCATTCAACAGCCTCTTCTTTACTAATTTTATGTTTTTTCGGTATTTTTCTTTTTTGTATTCTCCTATATTTTATCCTGTATCCTGGTCTTTTCAAAGAGACACAAACATCAAGTCCAAGCATTCCTATTTCATGTGAGTACTTAGTTCCTTGTATGTCTATGTACTCTTTAACACCAAAACTGAAATTTCCTTCTTCATCGAATTGAGAAATTTTCAACTTCCCGTCAACAGCGTGAAGCGCTCTTCTCAAAAAATCATCAGCTTTCTCACCCCTTAGCGTTATCATAACACCAACAGGCTTTCCTTTGGCTATTCCGAAAGTACTCCTTCTCTTCGACTTCGTCACAACAGGTTTTCCTCCGGTTAAAATCTCTAACAATTTCTTGGCCTTCTCTATTTTTTCTAGATCACCCCCACAACCTACATTCAACACGACTTTTTCCAATTCAATCCTTTTCATCACGTTCATGGAATCACTTTTATCAAAGGAGTATCTTTACCTACTACGAAGAAATGATCGAACAGTACTTCAAATTTTTCTTTATCAGATTCACACACTATTTTCCTCTTTTCTCTACCCCTAGGTATCTTTACCTCCAAAACTCTTGCTATTTTTCCCGCTTTCTTACCTTTTAACACGACACCAACAACACCTTTCTCGAGTTTAAGGTGTTGAACTATTTTCAAGGAAGGAAGTTCTAACAACAAAGAATCACCTGTTTTGTAATTATCTTTTTCAACCAACAAATTTTTCCCATCGTGCAAGTTCAACTGGATCTTACCCTTTTTAACGATTTTTTTATTCCTTATCTTCACCAGCTTCAAATTAGCTTCATCTTCACCAATTTCTATAACTTTTAAACCTTTCTCGAAAGGGACTATCCTGTAATGTTTATTCAGCTTTGGTATTGAAACGACATCCATCAATCCAACAGGGAAAGCGTGATCTTTCCTTGGTTTACCATCGACCATTATTTCCTTTCTTTTGATGATAGCTTTGGCTTCTTTTCCGGTTTCCGCTAACTTCAGGATATCCCTAACTATTATGCCTAATGGTATACATTCAAACTTCTTGTGTGGTCCTGGTTTTGGTGTTATGCTCCAAGTAGTTTTCTTCTTAGCTATTTTCCAAAATTCTGGTGCCAGTAGCCTTTTCAACTTACCCATTTCATCACCTTATTTTTCTTTCCAAAGCTTCAACCCTTTTTTTATCGTCTAAATTCAAGTTTATTATCTTTAAGTTTGATGGATGGATTGGAACTTGAACTTCTGCTCCAGTAGTTTTTTTCCTCGTTATACCTTCTATGTAAACTTTATATTTCTTCAAATCAACCCTAGATACTTTTCCCCTCTTCCCCTTAAATTCACCTTTCATGATTTCAACTTCATCCCCCTTCCTCAAAGGAAAGCTTCTTCTCTTATATTTTTCTCTCAATTCTTTCGATAAATGGGCTGAAATCATTTTTCTTCTAACGTGTAAAGGTGCTGAAAACAAAAATTTTCTTTGCTTCCTAGCTTTCTTTGACCTCGGTCTCTTCATTCAAACCACCATACTAGCTATTTTTCCTATTGAAGAAAATCTTTCAACTGCCTCTTTTGCCACAGGCCCCTTAATTTCCGTTCCTTTTGGTTCAAAATTGTCATCAACTATTACTGCAGCATTATCTTCAAATTTCACCCTTAAGCCGTTTGGCCTTCTGTATTCTGCTTTCTGTCTTATTATCACAGCCGTTACTATTTGTTTCCTCATCTTCACATCTCCTTTCTTCACCGAACATTTTACTACGTCACCTACTCCAGCTTTAGGTTTCCTCCTCCTCACACCCTTGTAACCAAGAACCGAAATTATTTGTAAAATTTTAGCACCGGTGTTGTCTGCACAATTCACATAACTACCAACGTTTAGAGCTTTTGTTACACTTGCTCTAACCGCCTTCACCAACCTCACCTTTTTTCACAACTTCAATCACAACGAAAGCTTTAGTTTTGCTTATCGGTCTACATTCAGCTATTTTAACGAAATCGCCCTCTTTTGCGTTTATACATTCAGGATTGTAGGCTGCTATCCTAGACCTTCTTCTCTCATACCTTTCATATTTTGGTATGTAGTGTAGATAATCTCTCCTCACCACGACAGTTTTTGGTGATTTAGCCGAGACCACGACACCTTGCAGAATTTTTCCACGTACCTTTAAATGTCCATGGAATGGACATTTTTCGTCATCGCACACTCTCTCAGGTGGAGTGACGTCTATTCCTATATCTTTAACACCTTTTTTCTTGGTCATATTCCCACTCGTTATACTGACTTAATTCTTTAATATTGAAAAAACTTTTATAAATAATCACCATTTTGGAAAGCGTTTCTTTATCCTATCTTCGGGCCTACCTTTAAGTAACTTACCATCCACTTCAACTTTCACACCAGAAGGTAGAGTAAATACAAAAACAGAATTCTCTTTTGGTATAACTTTTTCTTTGTTCTTCACTTCAATTTTGACAGTGTTGTAAGTTTCATCCACAACTAAACCTTTCAAACCTTGGTGAGTTGGATCTGTAGATTTGACTATTTCAACTTCCAAACCTATCAGTTCATGTCTAACTAGGTTTTTAGGTGTTATCGGCATAATTGTTTCTAGATTATTTCTATTTTTTCAGCTTGATAACCCAATTTCAAGAGCAACTCTTTTATCCTAGACCTATGGTCTCCTTGGAGTTCTATATGACCATTTTTAAAAGTACCACCACAAGCCAATTTTTGTCTTAACTGAGAAAGAGTTTCCTTGATATTGTCTTTTATACCTTCTATTATAGTTATTGGTTTTCCAAATTTTCTTTTCTCCACGTATACCTTTATTTTTTCTTCCTCCCTTTCTATAATCTTACAAGTACAAATATCCACTGGCAACCCACATTTAGAACAAATTCCGAAAGATGATTTAGCTCCGCAAGTCGGACAAATCTCAGCCATTTTTACTTCTTTCCCTCTCTTTTTCTTTCATTTTTTATGGTTAAAATCCTTGCTATATTTTTTCTCAATTGCTTGATCTTACCAGGATTTTTCACAGGCCTACCCATCTTCACATTTCCCATTTCTTTAAGAAGTTCAAGCTTTAATTCAGAAAGTTTTTTGTTCAAATCTTCATCTTTCAGTTCTCTCAATTGTTTAACAGCTTTCAAAACTTCTCCCTTTCTTTTTAATTTTTAACTTCAAACCTTTAAATCTTTTTTGTTTTTCTCGAGTGATAATTATTAAACTAATTAAAAATTGATTTAACCATCGATTTCCTCTTTCTTCAAACCTTTTTCAAAAACGAATTCTCTCGGCAGTTCTTTCATTATCTTCACTTCAACACCAACTATACCCGGCTTAATCTGGGCTTGGGCGTAGCCAGTTTCAACATAAGTTTCAGCATAGTCACCAGAAAAAGCAACAAAACCTCTCTTGAATTTTTGAAACCTAGACCTTTCTTTTCCGGCTAATTTCCCACCTGTTTTTATTTGTGCCCCTATTGCTCCAGCTTCCATTATTTTGTCTAAATAGTAATTAGCAACTTTCTTGTAGTTTATACCTCTCTCTATAGCATCAGCTATTCTCTTAGCTACTATATTAGCATCAAGGAAAGGATTTTCGACTTCCTTAACATCGATCAAAGGATTTTCAAACCCAAACTTCTTCTTCATTTCTTCAGCTATCTCATCTATTTTTTTACCAGATCTACCTATCGCAATACCAGGTTTGTGAACGTAAACTATTATTCTTGTACCAAGAGGTGTCCTTTGTATAACACATCTACTAAATCCAGCTTTTTCAAATTTTTTCGCTAAGTAATACTCGACTTCAGATTCTTTTATACCTTCTTTCACGAAAAACTTTTCCACACCCATGTTATCACCTTTCTTCCACTTCCACACTCACATGAACAGATTTTGCCCTCTGTCTTCTCAAATGCCACAAGCTCCTTGGTCTGTAAAATCTAAGTCCCTTATCAACTTTTAAATTTTTTATAAAAAGTTTTTCCGCGTTCAATCCTTTTTGTGTAGCGTTTGCTTCAACACTTTTCAACAATTCCAAGAAAATTTTGGAAGTTTTGGTGTAATGTTTACCTTCTATATCAGTTTTTTCTTCTACCAGATCTTGCAAAAATTTCTTCGCTTTCTCCAATTTTTTCCCTTTCAAATGCTTACAAAGAACGAGGGAATGTTTTAGAGATATCCTCGCGTTTGATATTTTGGCTTTAGCTATTTTCATCTCATCACGTTGGTTTTGCTGCATAGAACTTTGAACCACGTGTAGCTCCTATACCTGGGGCTGAGTGTTTAACTCGTTTTATCGGAATCGAGAATTCTCCAAGTCTATGACCTATCATTTCAGGTGTTATGTAAACACTTACCCACTCTTTTCCGTTGTAAACACCTATCTTCGCTCCAACCATTTGTGGTAGTATTATCATATCCCTGAGATGAGTTTTATGGAATTTATCAGGATTTTTCTTTATTTCTTCCAACAACTTCTTCTGATTCTCTCTCAAACCCCTTTTCAAACTCCTCCTCTCTTTTGAAGTTAACAGTTTTGCAAATTCCTCCACACTCATTTGCATCAGTTCTTCCAAAGTTTTTCCGCGGAAAGTGAATACTTTTGCCATCAACCTTTCCTCCTTCCCATTCTTTTCGGGCTAATAGCTCCAACTTTTGCTCCTGGAGGTGTTGAGTGTTTAACAGCTCTTGATGGTCTTGGTCTTTTCCTTTTTCCTCCGTAAGGATGATCGGTTGGTGTCATAGCAACTCCTGCAGTTCTCGGGAAAAGCTTGCCTCTAGCCATCATAGCATGCAATTTTTTACCCGCTTTTACCCAAGGCTTTTCAACCCTTCCACTTCCAGCAGGAACTCCTATGGTAGCTCTACATTCCCCAAGAAGCTCTATTATTTTACCTGAAGGGAGTTGAACTTTAACTTTATCTCCACTTTTTCCCATAACTATGCCATAAGTCCCACTAGACCTACATAATTTTGGTCCAGAACCAGGATAATTTTCTATACAAAAAACTTTAGTTCCTTCAGGTATTTGAGATAAAGGCAAAACATTTCCAATAGATGGAACCCCACCATAATAAATAGTATCACCAACTTTCAAGCCTTCTGGTGCAACGTGTAAGACTTCCTTACCATCTTCAAACCTTATTATAGCAACAGGAGCACTTCTTCCAGGATCGTGTAGTATATCCTTAACTTTCCCGGTTATGCCCATCGTTGGAAGATATTCAACTCTACCCAAATATCTATGGCTAGGTGCTCTGTAGCGTGGTCCACCTTTACCTCTAGCTTGAGCTATTATCCTCTTCCCCATTTTCCCACTTTACTAATTACTCACTCTACTTAAATTTTTATGTTTTCTCTCAAGAAATCTTTTATTTTCTCGTAAGTTTTTTCAAGTCTATAAGCTTTTATGTATCTTTCTGTTATCTTCCTCTTCACTCTTGAATAAATCTCGTTGATTTCATCAACATCTGGAAATTTTATTAAAAAGTTGTATTCGTTGAGGATTTCATTTATGATTTTGTAAATCCACTCACTAATTTTAATACCTTCTTTTCTCAACATCTCAAGGATTTCATATCCAGCGATCATTCTTCCGTAATTGCGATAGCATTCCCAACTCATATTATCCCCAACTTCACTGCAACATCCCTAGCATTATATTCCGGTTTAAGCTTTATAAACGCTTTCTTCCTTCCCTTGAAGTCGATCATAACGTTAACTCTCTCCACTTTAACCTGAAACAGCTTTTCAAAAGCTTCTTTTATCTGTTTTTTATTAGCTTTTCTATCCACTATGAAAACTATTTTATTCTCTTTTTCTATCATACTCACAGATTTCTCTGTTGTGTAAGGATATTTTAACACTTTGAAAGGATCCATATTCATCTACCCAATTTTTCTATCGCACTCTTTGACCAAATAGTTAGTCTGCCCGGCATTCCTCCAGGTGCAAGAAGCTCGATGTTCAAATTGTCAACTAAACAAGCATCCAAACCAAGGTTTTTTGCAACTTTCTTTATCCCTTCATCTTTAGCAACAATTACGAGAGGCCCAACTTTTCTCTTATACTTCTTCCTTTTCAATTTCTTTTCCTTTATCCTTTCCAATTCTTTTTCCAAACCAATTTTCTTCAAGAAATTCTCCAGTTCTTTAGCTTTTTTCACTTTTTCGATTACATCCTCAACTACTATCGGAAGTTTATTTATTCCTTCAACTTTATGTCCTCTTTTAAGAACTAAATCTTTCTTAGCAGTTGCTGCGATCGCAGATTTGATAGCTTTTTTTCTCTCCTTTTCATTTATCTTCTGTTTCCATATTTTCTCAACTTTTGGTGGATGGGCTTCCCTTCCTTTTACAGTTTGAGGCGCAAATCTTGCCCTGAACATTTGTTGTAGAGGAATTTTTCCATGGAGGCGTGGCATCCTTGCCATCTCCCTAGACATCATACTCCATCTATGTCTTCTGTATCCATGGTAATGAGCAGAAGTCCTTTTACCAGCTAGAACATCAGTTCCGTAAGCCTGGCGTTTGTTGGCCTGAATTACCAAAAAAGCTCTTCTTATCAAATCTTCCCTCAAAGGCTCTTCAAAAATTTTAGGTAGTTCTATTTCCCCTACCATTTTTCCTTCCAAGTCAAAAACATCGGCTTTCATTTAATCACTTCCTTTATCTCAGGTAAGATAAACCTAGCTTTTGGCGGTCTTATAGCTGATCTTAATCTTATCAACCTCTTCTTTGGTCCAGGAACTGAACCTTCAACAAGCACATAATCGCTTTTAACTATTCCATACCTTTTAAACCCTGATTTTGGTGTAACTTCTTCTCCTTTCTCCCCGATTTTCAATATCCTTTTATTGAGTTCGGTCCTTGTTTGAAAACCAAGTTGTCCGGCCATGGGTACGGTGTGTCTTACTTTGCCGGGCTGTTCTTGACCAAGCGTTCCAACATGCCTCCTCTTCTCCTTCGCTTTCCTAGATTGTATGAAAACACCAAATCTCTTAACAGGCCCAGCAGTACCTTTCCCTTTAGTTACAGCTATTACATCAACAAATTCACCTTGTCTGAAAACATCAGAAGCTCTAACATCCTTTCCAAGTAGTTTTTTTGCGAATTCTATTTTCTCTTTTATGTCTTTACCCCCAACTTCCATCTCAAAAATTTCGGGTTTCTTCTTCCCTAAGCCAGAAAGAGTTGGTTGTGTCGCAACGATTAATCTTATTTTCACGACTTTATCCAAATTCTTCTCTACTTCACTCAACTTTTCTTCACTAGGTTTAACCTTAACTTTTCTTTCGATGTGTTTGGGTAAATTTTTAGTCCAAACTTCTGTTAAAACTTTAAGTCCTTTAGTAGTTTGTTCGTAGAATCTTATGCCAACAACCCTCATAGGAGGACATTCTATCACAGTTGCAGGAACAACAACTTCTTGTCCAAAAGTAGGTGAAGACTTAACGTTATCTATCAAAACAACTTGAGTCATACCAGCTTTGTAACCGGCAAAATCCAATAGTTTTGGCTTATCTGTTTCTGGGTAGGTTGATATTGAGGGATAAATCCTCTTAGCTCTTTTCCTCGGATAAAAAGCTTGACTCCCCTTTCTCGGTCTTCTTACTTCCGGCATTTTCCCACTTTCTGAATTTATAATGTTTTGATTGAAATAAATAAAAAGGTTTAAATTCCTTTACAATTCAAGAAAAATTATGGAATTGAAAAGACTACCGATGATAAATCCCGAAGATACTTGCGTTTGGTTAGATCTAGAAGGAGTTTTAATGGAAAAACACATAACTTTTTACCTCCTAAGTTATAACCCACTTTTAACGATAAAATCTATTTTGAAAAGTTTTGTGAAAGCTTTTTCAAATAAGATAAGGAAAAGAGAAACATGTTTTTTTGAAGAATTGATAAAAGAGTGTAAAAAAATGTATGAAAGTGAATTAAAACCCCATGAGCTGTACAAGCTTGGAAGAAAAATATCTGAAGCCCAGTCTTCTACCCATAAAACAACTGTGATGAATCTGTTGAAAATTTTAAAAGAGGATGGTTATGATGTTTACTTATTAACTAAAGCTGAAAAAACAATAGCTCAAGGTTTCATGGACAGTTTTCCAGAAGAATTAAGACCGGAAAAAGAAAAAATAATCACAACACAAGAAAAAGATAAATTTGTCGAAGATATAAAGTCCAAAACTCGTAAGAAAGTGATCGGAATTGGTGATACGAAATATGATGAAGAAGCTTTAAGAAAATCGGATGTAGCATGTGTTGTATCAAGTTCTATTTACAAACTATTTCCACCAAGAATAGAAAAAGGATACAAGTTCAAAAATTTGGCAGAAGTTAAAAGTTTCTTCGACGCGATGTATTTTCAAAAACAATTCGAAATGATTTTAAAAATTTAAAAACAATTGATAAATGATGGAAAAACAATGTGTTTTTTGTCAAATAGTTGAGAAGAAAATTCATGCAAGGGTAGTTTACGAGGACGAAAATTTCATGGCATTTTTGGATATAAGACCTTTGAACCCAGGACACACACTTTTAATTCCAAAAAAACATTACCGCTGGGTTTACGATGTACCGAACTTCGAGCAAATGTGGGGAATAGTGAAAAAAGTAACACTCGGCATAATTTCTGCTTTAAATCCTATATCTGTATCCTACGCTACTTTAGGTTTTGAAGTAGAGCATGCCCATATTTGGATAATCCCAAGATTCAAAGATGACGGACATGAAGGAATAATAAATTGGCTTGCTGTTAAAAATATTTCTCCTGAAGAGATGGATGAAATAGCTAGGAAGATAAAGGATAATATACCAAAAGAGGAAAAAATGGAAGAGGGAGTTGAAGAAAAAGAGAAAAGTGAAGAAGAGATATGGTTGATAAAACGTAGCTTAGAAATTACTTGAATAAATTATTCCTGCGCCAGTGGTCCAGCCTGGTTAAGACCCGAGCCTTCCAAGCTCGAGACCCGGGTTCAAATCCCGGCTGGCGCACTCAATCCATGCTTTAATTCTCTTTTTCCAAAAACCAACTCAAACCAAAATTTTTCCCACAAATTCTCAAACTTTCTAAACATTTTATCTCTAAGTTTTTCGAATTTTGCTTTGCTTTCTAGCAGTTCTTCTATCGAATATTTTTTCCTAGCTTTTTCTTTCTCTTCTTTGAGTATCTTCAATTCTTCTTCAAGTGAAATAAATTGCTCTTTAAATTCTAGCCAAATTTTCGTAATTACTATCAACGATCTAACCAAGAAATTGAATAAAAATTGTTTCACTTCATTTCTGTAATCTGTTTCAATGTTCAGTAATTCTCTCACAAATGCTTGATTAATCTCATTTTGATATTGTTTCAATTTCTCAAAAATCTTGTGTTTATCTTTTTCTTTTGACAGTTCCAAATAAGCTAAAGTCATATAATTGTAAGCCTCATACTTGAATCCCGAAACTTTCTTAATAACTTCTC
>JAWBTN010000010.1:0-16608 GCA_039000415.1 Candidatus Aenigmatarchaeota archaeon
GATCAGGAAAAATAGAAATCTTAAAAGTTTAATTTTAAAAACAGGAAATAATTTTTATGGGGAAAAGTATTTTCATATTTTCTTTACTCATTTTCTTTTTATGTGGAAGTGGAGTTGTGTGTGCTTTTATCTATACATGTGATTCAGAAGGTTTGGAAAAAATCAATTTTTACACCAACGAAACTGTTTACGTTGCGAGTAGTTCTAATATAACCAACGAATCCAAGACTTTCAAATTTTACGTGCTTAGACATGGTGAAGTGGAGTTGGGGGTTAACTTAACTTCTAAAGCGATAATCTTAAAAGACGTAACGACAAACTCTTCAGGTTTCGTTACTTTGAACGTGCTCTGGAGTCAACCGGTAGAAGGAAATTACGATTTAGTTGTGGATATGAACGATAACCAAACTTTCGATTCAGAAGATTTAATTTACGACGCAGAAGGTGAAGGATTTTTTGTTCTAGAAGAGCCCGTACCAGTTTTGACGATTTCAAAAGGAGAAAATTCACCCGAAGATCATGAATGGCACAAAGACATGAAACAAGAGAATGAAATGCTTCAGATAAAAATTGAAACTGGAAGTTATGAAGATGTGGAAATAAAGAGTTTTGTCCTGTTTGGGAAAGGAGAAGGTGATGATAAAAATGGGATTAAGTATGTGGTAGCTTGTGAAGATAAGGACGGTAGCGGAATATGTGAATTTGGAGAAAAGATAATAGGTTCTGGAAAATTCACTAAAGATGATGGAATCGTTGTGATTTCTCCTGGAGAGAATTTTTACATTCCTGCAAATTCAAGTTTTTACGTTGTTTTTTACTACGTAATGAATAAAAGTTCAAGTTTTGAAGGAACTTACGGTTTTGAGTTAGGATTTGTGGATGCATCAGGAGTGATTTCAAAAAAGAAAGCAGTTTTGAACGGATTACCTATAAATTCCGCTGTGAAAAATGTAGTTTCGAGAATTGAAACTCAAACAACCACAACTTCGACCACAACAACTACACTTCCACAAACCACAACTACACTTCCACAAACTAGAGAGGAAGAAGAGAAGAAGATAAATTTCATAATCGGTTTAGCGTTGGCAGGTTTTGCCGTTGTTGTTATCCTATTGATCTTTTACTTTTTCTTCTTGAAACCTTCCACTCAAATCTATCGCTACAAACCAAAATAGGAAAAATTTATAAGAGAAATTTATTAAAGAGACTCAAGATCTGATAAAAGATGATGAAATGGGCCGAGGTCGCATAACCTGGTAGTGCACCAGCCTTGAGTCTTTGACTGAAAGCTGGGGCCCTTCGTGGGCATGTGGGTTCGAATCCCACCCTCGGCGTAGTAAAATCTTTATAAATCGTATCCATAAAACACGATCTCATAAATCTCTTTAAATCAAAGTAATGCTTTAATTATATCGTCCCTTGCTATTATTCCAACTAACTTCCCTTTTTCTATCACTGGCAACCTTGTGACATCGTGTTTGTTCATTAAAGCTGCTGCATCGAAAATACTTGCACTAGGATTAATTGATATAACCTTCTTTTTCATCACATTCCTCACTTTCAAATTCGATATTTTTTTCATTTCCCTCCTCAAATCTAAATAATCTTTACACGTTCTCAAGAGTTCGAGCAAGTAAAGGGTTAAAGAAGGCATTCTTTGGGTATGAATTCTTAACTTTAGGCTTAAATGTTTCACTATGTCCGAAGTGCTTATGATTCCAACAACTTTACCTTTTTCAACTACAGGGCCACCGGAAATGTTTTTCTCGGAAAAAATTTTTGCAACTTCAAATATACTTTGGTCTGGATGAAAGTAAATCACTTTTTTCGTCATGAAATCTCTAACTTTCTTCATCTTCTACAATTTAATTTTTATTTAAATTAAGTAATACTACTTCCAGGTTCTATATCTTTTTCAGGCTTTATCAACACTATTTTTCCTTTTTTGTTATCAGCTGCCAATATCATGCAATTACTCTCCACACCCATGAATTTTGCTGGCTTCAAATTTGTGACGAAAACAAACTCTTTTCCGATAAGCTCTTCAGGTTTGTAATATTTCAAGAGCCCAGTGACAGCTTGTTTTTTCTCGTTTCCGAAATCAACTTGAAGTTTTATCAAATTTTTTGAATTTGGCACAACTTCGGCTTCCAAAACTTTCCCAACTTTCATTTCTATTTTTTGAAATTCAGATATGGAAATCTCACCCATCGAACCACTTAATTTATCTTTACGATTTCATCCTTTATATTCAATTATCTTGAACAATATTTCTGGTTTATTTATCTGCCACCCTGGTTGTAATTTCAACTGAGAGGCCGAATTCCAATCTTGTTTATGTACAGGATCTTCGTAACCTAAGAGTTTCCACAATTTTTCGGCTGAGAATGGTAAAAATGGTGTTAACAATATAGCTAAGCATCTAACAGCATTGGCACATAAGTAAAGTGTTGTCGGTGCTTCACTTTTCTTAGCCCATGGCTCTTTCTTCTGGAAATACTGATTGCAGGTTGAAGAGAAATCCAGAATAGATTTCAAAGCTTTGTCAAGCTCTATTTTTTCTATTTGATTTCCGACTAAATCAGCAATATTTTCGATCTCATTTTTAAATCTCTCATCTTCTTCCATGTATTTTCCTGGCTTAGGAACTTTACCGTCGAAATTCGACCAAATAAAAGTTAGAGTCCTGTGAACGAAATTTCCTACGTTTGAAACAAGCTCGTTATTGTTTCTCTCCACTAACCTCTTCTCAGAAAAATCTCCATCTTCCCCTAAAGGCATTTCTCTTATCAGAGAATACCTCAAAGCATCTATAGAATATTTCTTACTCAGCTCTATAGGATCGATCACATTACCCAAACTCTTACTTATTTTCTCTCCATTTACTGTCAGAAAACCGTGGATGAAAATTTTTCTAGGAAGATCTATTTCAGCTGAAAATAGCATAGCAGGCCATAGAGCACAATGGAATTTTGTTATATCTTTACCTATCAAATGTAAATCAGCTGGCCAATATTTTTCAAACTTTTTATAATCCCAACCAAAACCTATTCCAGTCAAATAATTGATCAAAGCATCGAACCAAACGTAGAGAACTTGTGATTTGTCTATCGGAACTGGTATCCCCCACTTTTGCTTTTGTCTCGAGATGCTGACATCTGTGAAAAAATTCTTCACATACTCTATAACTTCATTCCTTCTCTCTTTTGGTTGGATGAAATCAGGATTTTTTTCTATATATTCCAATAACTTTTCTTTATACTTACTTGCCTTGAAGAAATAATTTTCTTCCTCTATCACTTCAGGCTCTTTCTTGTGGATCGGACATTTACCGTCAACCAAATCTGATTTTGTGATGAAAGCCTCACAACCTATACAATAATAACCAACATACTTTCCCTTGTAAATATCTCCTTTCTTGTTCACCCGTCTGAAAAACTCTTCCACACCTTTTTTATGTCTTTCTTCGGTTGTCCTTATGAAATCATCAAAAGATAACCCTAACTGCTTAAACTTACTTTTCCAGATTTCAGCCATTCTATCTACAAATTGAGCAACGTCTTGATTAGCTTTAGATGCAGCTTCCACGTTCTTTTGACTGTTTTCATCAGTTCCTGTCAAGAAAAAAACATCTTTTCCTTTAAGTCTGTGAAATCTAGCTAGTATGTCTGCTATTATCGTGGTGTAAGCATGACCTATATGTGGGTCAGCGTTAACGTAATATATCGGTGTCGTTACATAAAATTTACCAGCCATTTTAACACCTTTCTACTTAATCCTTATTTTTTATTAAATCTTTACATTCATTAAAGAATCTATCGCTAAATCGGGTCTTATTTCTCCTTTCACTTCCTTATCCACACCTGTCTTGACAAGCACGCTGAAGTAGCCACATTTTTTAGCTAGACCTATGTCAGCTCTCAGCTCATCACCAAAAACCACTGTTTCTTTCCTCGACGACTGAACGAACAATTGCACTATGTGGCACATGAAATCAGAAGGTTTTCCCAACAATTTAGCTCTTTTGTTGCAAGTGTATTCTATCGCTTTAACTATAGTTCCTGTTCCTGGAATGAATTCATCCCCAAAAACGAAATACCTGCCTTGAGCAGCAGCTATCAATTCGGCACCTTTTTTCACATATCTAACAGCTGATGTTAATTTGTTGAAATTGAAATCGACATCATGTCCAACCACAACATATCTTGGATTTTCTTCATCGACTTCTATCCCTTCTTCTTTCAAATCTTCTTTCAAATTTTCTCCGATTACAAAAACCTTACCACCTTTGAACTTTATGTATTCTGATATCGCGATAGCCGAACTTATCAACTCATTTTCCTTACACTCAACACCAAAATCTTTTAACTTCTTAACAAGATCTTTTCTCCTCAACATTGTGTTGTTGGTGATGAATAAAACTTGCTTGCCCTTTTTCCTCAAATTTTCCAACAATTCTTTTGCTCCGGGCAACAATTCTTTCCAATTCCAAATTGTTCCGTCTAGATCAAACACAAAACTCTTGAAGCGCGAAAAGTCCATAGTAATTATTTTTATTCTTCGATGAATTAAATATAAATAATGATACTTAAAGTAATAGTAGATAGTCTCAAATTCAGTTTCTCGGCGAAGAGAAATATACCTTATTTCTTGATGACCTTTCTTTTCCTCTACACTTCCTGCCAAATGTTGGTGAGCTTGAATTCTTTTTTAGCTGGAGAACCTCCAACTTTCATCTTCAACCTTTACTTATTTATATTTTTCTTTTACTTCCTCTTTCAACCCTTTTTCATATCTTTTTTGTTACATCAAGTCAGATACTTTGACAAAAAAATACCTATCGTAAAAAGTTTTCAATTTTCTCTTTCCATTTTCTTAAAATCTTTTCTGATTTTCATCATATTTGGCTGTGTGAATTTTTTGTTGGGTCTAATCCCATTTCTTGGGATTATATTCATTTTAATTTTTTCCATTATCACGATCTATGTTTATCCTGCAGCGATTATAGATAACAAAAAAATCCTAGATTCTTTCAAGAAAAGCTTTTCACTCTTCAAAAAATTTCCTTTGAAAACCATGTTATTTTTTATTTTTGTTTGCTTGTTTTCAGCATCAGTTATTTTCGTTTCTTCACTCCCAATTTTAATTTGGATCGGAAGTAAGTTGTATGAAGTTTATACACAAACCCAAGATATGTTTTTCGTGGTAAATTCATTGATCAATCTACTTTCCTCTATTCAAATCCTTCCTTTCCTAGCTTTAATCTCACTTTCTTCTAGTTTCATCTTTGTTTTCAGCTTCAGCGCATTCGCCAGATTCTACCTTCAGCTTAAGAAAAAAGTTTAGCGCTTTGATTTGACCAAGAAGAAATAGAGCAAAGCTCCTATGAAGTTCAAGAATATCAAAACCAAAATCCAGACAAGCTTATCTTCGAATTTCTTCCTTTTCAAACAATCTATTAACATCCATAACCAGAATATGAAAATTAGGAGTGCTAATGCAGCTATAAACACCATGCCAGCTAAAAACCCGAACAACATTCAACCCACTTATAAAAATTCCTTTTGGTTAAATATAAACTTTTGTCCAAATGGAAAAGAATAAATACCTGTTTGAAAAAGAAATATATTAGGTTTATAAGGGATGTCCGAGGATTCAGATTATAAGCTGGATTTGATCTCAATCCTCGAAAAGGAAGAAGAAGAAAAAACACTTAGGAAAATTTTAAAATTGTATTCTGAAGAAAGAGAGGAAGATGTAGAAGATATACAACTGCCAGATAATTTATACTCTCGATCTATTTATGCAGAAAAGGAGTAGCGATCAATAGCAAAACACACATTCCACACCTTTTATTTTACTCATTTCTCTAATCTTTTTTCTGACTTCATCCCAATAACTTGACCTTGAAAACAATATTTTTTCCCATTCACTCAAGAGTTCCGGGTACCTCTTTTTCAATACCTCATTAAGCCGCCTCCATATCCCTGGCTTCAAGTTTAGCTTATCTACCCAAACCCCATCTACCTTCAACTCTGCCATTTTCTCAAAATATTTCTCCAAGTCAAAATCGGAAAGATGGGGTAAAATAGGTCCTAGGAAAACATAAACCGAAATTCCATTTTTCTTCAAAAATTCTATGGCTTGAAGTTTTTCTTCCACGGGAGAAGAATTTGGTTCAAAAATTTTTCTCACGTTTTCGTCAAGAGTTGTTATGGTAAAACCAACTTCACATCTCTTGAATTTTTTCAACAGATCGACATCTCTGGAAACCAAAGCTGATTTTGTTTGGATGATTATTGGAAATTGATGTCTCAACAAAATCTCTAAACACTTCCTCGTAAGCTCGTATTTTTTCTCCAAAGGTTGGTAAGGATCTGTGAGGCTGCTCAAGAAAACTTTCCCTTTTTTCTTTTTCAAAACTTCTCTCCTTAAAATTTCTGGTGCGTTAATTTTAACGTCAACAAAACTCCCCCAATCTTCTTCGTGAAAAACAAATTTTTTGGTTAGGTAATCGGCATAGCAATATTTGCAAGCATGCTCACAACCCAAATAACAATTTATACAATAATCTGCAAGCTGACTCTTGTTGAGCAGAGACTTACACTTGATTTCTCTTATCTTCATGCTATACAATTCTTTGGTCTAAAGGTTTATAAACTGAATCCCGATATAATTTCATGGAATTAAGAGTTCAAATAACTGAAGGGCGAAATGAATCATGCAAAGAAAATTAAATTTTCAAAAAATAAGAAACCCTTGGATTTCTTTTATCGATAACAACAATGTTCTTTCAGAATTGAGCAACATCAACGTAAAGATTACCCGAAATTTTCGCTGTGTTTTATGTAGGGGTGGAAAACTTCTATGTGGAAAGACGAGATGTCCTATTTTGGTTAGATTCTATGCTCAGATGAAAACTGCACCTTTAACAGACAGCCTTAGGTTGGAAGGTTCTGCACCTGGTAGCATATTTGTTGGCAAGTTTGGTTATCCATACTGTTTTGTAGGACCTTTGGTCCCACCTTTCCATGGTGATACGAGGATTTTAGATACACCAGAATTTTGGCCTGGAAAATCTATCGATGAGATCGTCAACTTTCGTTCCCAATTGGTGAGAGGTAAATATAGAGTTAATGTTAAAAATGTTACGCAAGGAAAAATAGTTGAGCTCACGAGGGAATTAGCCCTCTCTAAAATTCCAACAGATGCGGAAGTAGAATTCACGAAAAAACCATCAGGAAAATTAATATTAGATGATGATGTTCAACCATTTGGTCCTTCAGCCCCATTGAAGGAATTACGTATAGGGAACGTCAAGACCGATCAAAGAATTGAAAAAGCTTTCAGTGATATTGATTTGAAGGCTACGGACGCTGTTATGATGCTTTACAACAAACACGTGTTGATATCTAAGATTCAAACAGCTTTTTCTGCTGGATTGCTTGGAATAGAGAAGAATCGATGTTTTGTTCCAACCAAGATGAGCATAACAGCGGTTGACAGCATAATCTCACAAAAACTTCTGGAAGAAGTTAAAACATTTCCTCTCATAAACGAGTTCAGAGTTTATGAGCATTTTGCTCTAGATAACAGATGGGTAATTTTGATGATCCCTTCTAATTGGCAGTACGAGCTCATAGAAGCTTGGTATCCCAGAACAACTTGGAATCCTGCTGGTAGGGAAGTTGTAATTTATTCTAGCTCAGAAGGTTTTGAAGGAAGAAAGTACTACGCTGAAATAGGTGGTTGTTATTACGCTGCTAGGCTTGCTGTTAGCGAATATCTTAAAAGGGAAAAAAGACAAGCCGGTGTGGTGATATTCAGGGAAGCCCATCCTGGCTACATCTTACCGGTTGGTGTTTGGAATGTTAGGGAAAATGTTAGGATAGCTTTGAAGAAAAAACCTGTTAATTTCAATTCGTTGGAAGAAGCACTTCTTTACGTTTCTTCTAAACTGGAAATAAAGCTTAAAGATTGGATTGAAAACAGCGATATTTTACGAAAATTACTCTATCAAAGAAAGATACTGGACTATTTGAAAATTTAAAATCATCTCACTATCTTTGCAAAACTCGGTGTCACCACTAGGTATCCGTCTTCTGTTCCAACTAAATCAAACCCGTATTGATTAGATATCCTCTTGAGCTTGTGAACACAGTTTTGGAATTCTCCTAAGTCAGTTTTCTGCAACTCTTTCGTTTTCACAAAAACTATGTTTCCTTCCCTTACTAGCTTCGCTATTCTGTCAACATCCATGAAATCTTTCAATTTTTCGACTCTTACGTAAATAGGATTGGTTGGCTCCTCTTCTTCTGGAAGTTCAATCGCCTCTTCTTTTCCCAAAAGTTTTTTCAACCAGCCCATAATCTCTTTTTATTATTTATCTTCACGAATTTAAATTCATTACAAGTTTTCAACGAAATCTGCAGCATTTCTTATACTAACCGAAAAACCTGGTTCTAAACCTAAAACAACCACTTTCTTACCATATTCCTTAGCTTTTAAAACAACCGGTAAAAAATCTGCATCCCTTGTTGCTATAGCTATAACATCAACATTCTTAGTTAACAAAGCTTCCATGGCACTCACAGCTAGAGCAACATCAACATCGCTTGCTCCTTCTTCCTTTTCAGCCAAAACCATTACTGTTTCAAAACCCTCGTTTATAACTGCTTCTATCAATTTTTCCGGTGCAAACTGATTCAAGAAAACTTTTGCTATGGCAACCCTACCATACTTCTCAGCCCTTCTCCTCAACTCTCTCAAATCTATCATGAATTCTTTCCTTAGCATGTTAGGACCATCGACAAAAAGTGCCACAACTGGTTTCTCCCTTCTCAACTTTTTATCCCTCATCCAAACTCCCTAAACTTTATTACCATTTATTTCCAAGCTACTCGCATTCCCACCCATTTTCGTTTTTTCGCTTATTTCGATCGTACCAGAAAAATCAGTTATTCTCAAGTTATCTTGGTAAAGGTTTGCGGTGAATTCAACGTTACCAACTTTTTTGCTCAACGTTCCTGAAACTGAAGTCATGTTTAGCAATCTACTCTTTCCACCAAAAGAAATTTCTACTGGAAAGATTTCAACTTCAAATTTAACATCATCAACTTTAAAATCATCTATCCTGAAATTTTTAGCCTTTCCTTTTATGCTAAATTTCCCATTTTTCTCTATAACTATATTTCCATCACACACCATCTCGATTTCCACTCTTCTACTAACTTCCCAAATCTTGTCATCTATCTTTAAAAATATGATATCGCCTGAAGCCAATAAGTTTGTGTTGGAAAGGGAAAAAGTTTGTCCATAAATAGCATTTCTGTCTAACGAAAGTTGTAATTCAAAATTTTCTCCCCCCACTTTAATGAAATTTCCAACAAGGTTGCTCAGGGTATCTACCCCACCTCTAACACTATTTCCTATGAGTGTAGTATATTCCCTACCTTGCTCCGTGAAAATTAGTAGACCTAAGAAAGCTAGAGCTATGGCAACGGCAAGTAGAAGCTTCCACTTCACTCTCCCACTTAATTTATTTATACGAGTAAAAATAAATATTCTTTTTACCATCTAAATTATGGGTGAAAAAAGTTGAATTTTTTTCAAATAGGCGGGGACATATGGACTAATTTGTTATGGTTATTAATCCTACTCATCTTTTTCAACTTCTACCCGAAAATCATGGTATCTCAACTACTCTGGAGACTTGAAAAATCCGTATCCATGCTCGAAAATCTCACGAGTCAAGCAAAGAAAATAGTTTTGAAGAAAATATCCAAAAAACCTGAGAGGAACTTGAGGGAAAGGGTCGATAATTTCCTCGAATTTTTCGCTATAGAGCCTGTTAATCTAGATCCATACGGTATAGTTAAAAAACTTGAACACATTTCGAATCTTTCTGAGGAGAAATTTAAGATGTTCGTGAAGAATATAGCTTCAAAATTTGATAAAGAGGCTCAAGCTAACCTTGTGATGGGCTTGAACGCTACTATATTACTACACCAACTTACCAAACTAGTTAGGCATTACGTTGAGTTGGTTAGAAAAACGAAAAACTTACAACTTGGTATGTTGTTGGAAATGCAGATGCCGGTTATAGAAAAAATGTCAAAAGCCCTACTCAACGGGGTTGAAGCCTTAACTAATGGTTGGCCGATAGGCGATTCGATAGGACCGATGGTTGCTGCGAGGTTGATAGGTAGTGGAAAAGTCAAGGAAATCGGAGGTGATGTGGTAATAGCTGAGAGAAAGATAAAAGGTAAGAGAGTTTGGATAATTAAAGCCAAAGGACCAGGTGGTAGGTTAGGAAAGCTTGGAAGAGTGGTCGAAAAGTTGGTGAAAGAGAAGAAGATAAAAAAGATAATAACCATAGATGCCGCACTAAAGCTTGAGGGTGAGAAAACTGGAAAAGTTGCTGAAGGTGTTGGTGTTGCTATAGGAGGTATAGGTGTGGATAGGGCTTTTATAGAGGAAATAGCAACGAAGAAGAAAATACCTTTAGATTCTATCGTGATAAAGATGTCTCAAGAAGAAGCAATTCAGCCATTGACAGAGGAAATTTTAAAGTCCATCCCTGTAGTTATGGAAGTTGTTGAAAGAAATGTTGAAAATTCTAAAGGAAGAATTTTAGTGGTCGGTGTAGGTAACACTTGTGGTGTTGGAAACGATGAAAAAGCTGCCAGAGAAGCTGAGATTTTAGCTAAAAAGAATTTGAAGATTTTGAAGAAGAAAAAAGAGGAGGAGAAGAAAAGTTGGGATTGGTTTTAAAGTTAAACACCACTTTTTAACTTTTTTATCACTTCGCTTACTTTTCTTTCAAGATCTTCAATGGTGCTATCGTTAATTATTAGGAAATCTGCCATATTCATACAATCCCTGACTCTTTGTCCGTGTAAAGGTTCTCCAACCCCTTGATCTCTCTCATCTACACTTATGAATTCTTCCCAACTTTTCGGGTCACCTTCTTTCCCCCTGGCTTTTATCCTTTCCCATCTCAATTCCCTAGGTGCATCTACAGCTATCAAGAAAAATTTATTACCAAAAGTTTTTTTCAGATAATCAACTTCACCAGGATTCCTTATACCATCCACTATTATCATTTCTTTATCCCTTTGAAGGTAATCCGTGGCGAGTTTTGCTAGAATGAAATTGCCGTATTTTTTCCTCAGCTCATTTCCAAGGTCTTGTAGCGTTGACCTATCAGGTTTAACTTTCACATGTGCTAAGATTACCGAAGATAGAGTAACTGAGTAGCAGCTGAACTTACTCTCTAAAATTTTTCTAACCACTTCTTTTCCAGAACCTATCGTGCCAGTTATACCTATTACGAAATCCACCATTTTAAAAAAGTTGGTTGTTCATGTTAATAAATTTTCAAAAAATGATTTTCATAATCCTTAGAGCTACTTAAATTAAAAAAAGGAAAAACCCTTCTGATGAAGGGCAAAAAAATTTACAAATCACATCCTCTTACTGTCTTCCTACCATTCGCTTTTGCTCTCTCGATCGCTTTCTTAACAGCAGCACTAACTTCAGCATCTACTGCTTTCCAGAAATCTTCACTAGCTCTCATCCCTTTGAGTAGATTCCTAACAGCGGATTTTACAACCAGGGCCATCACTTCACCTCCAAATCTAATAAGAATTGAGTTTCAGGGGTATTTAAAGCTTCATTCTCGCTTCTTTCAATTTTTTCAGATAATTTTCTGTATCTTCTGAAACCCATTCTTTAACTTCAAAAACTTGTATAGAGCCATCCGATTTCTTTATGATCACTTTTTCAATACCCGCGTTTATTATAGCTCTCTTACACCTGTCGCATGGTTTAGCCTCTACTATCGATTTATCTCCGAAATTTTGACCGAATATGTAAAGAGTTCCGCCGATAGTGCTAGAACCATTCCTCGCTGCATTTATTATACTATTCTCTTCAGCATGAACTCCTGTGCAAAATTCATAACCAGAGTAATGAGGTAAGTTGAGTTCGTTTTTTAAACAACCCACTTCTAAACAATTAACAACACCCCTAGCAGGGCCGTTGTAGCCTGTAGAGATGATGGCATCATTCTTTACTATTATAGCTCCGAACTGTCGTCTAATACAAGGAGATCTTTGAGCAACGGCCCTTGCTATTTCCAAATAATATTCTTGTTTCGATATTCTCTCTGCCATTTTCTTCTAAAATATTTAAATCAAATCTTTTAAATATTTTAGGTTGAGAAAATGGCGCTAAGACCAGGAAGAACGATGAGGAGAATAGAAAGACCGTATACTCGAATTTCTAGAAAAGTTCCGAGGAAAAGTTATGTCGCGGGAGCACCTTTCCCCAAAACGCATCAGTTTGAAATGGGAAATAAAAATGGTGAATTCGATTTAAATCTTTATCTTGTTGCTAAAAGAGCTGTGCAGATAAGAGATAATGCCTTGGAAGCTGCGAGAGTTCTCGCACATAAATTCCTGGAATCAAAGCTTGGTTCTTCCAATTATTTCATGAAGATATTGGTTTATCCACATCATGTGGTAAGAGAAAAACCAATAGCACAAGGTGCTGGTGCTGACAGGTATTCACAAGGCATGAGACTAGCTTTCGGTAAACCAGCTTGTAGGGCAGTTCAAACCAAGAAAGGTCAAAGATTATTTTTATTGAAAGTTAAGAAAGAAAATTTGGATTTGGGGAAAAAAGCTTTGAAGAAAGCAGGTCTCAAATTACCTACTCCTGTTAGAATTGAAGTAGAGGGATGAAAGATTTTTAATAAAAGCGAGAAATTATAATCATGGAATTCGTAGCATGGTTTGAACAATTGAACAAAGATTCTATAAACATAGCTGGGGGAAAAGGGGCAAATCTTGGTGAATTAACTAGGATGAAAATGCCTGTTCCCCCAGGTTTCGTGATAACCACAAAAGCCTTTGAAAAATTCATAGAATTGGGTGGAATAAAAGAAAAAATTCAAGAATTAATAGATGCTTGCGATGTAGACAACACACAACAGCTACTTGAAACTTCTAAAAAAATCAAGGAGCTTATTTCTTCACAAGATTTTCCGATTGGTATGAGGAGTGAATTGATAGATGCTTATCGTGAATTGTCTTTCACAGAAGAGATAATAACACCAAAAGCTTTGGAGCTAATAGCTGCTGGTAGGGATTACGCTTTAGTTGCTGTTAGAAGTTCCGCTACAGCCGAAGATTTGCCACAAGCTAGCTTTGCAGGCCAGCAGGCAAGTTTTTTGAACGTTAAAGGAGTAAAGGATTATCTTGAAGCGGTGAAGAAATGCTGGGCAAGTTTGTATGAACCTAGAGCAATTTTCTACAGGGAAAAAAACAACATAAAGCATGCTAGTATTGCAGTTGTGGTTCAAAAAATGGTGAATGCTGATGCTTCTGGTGTCATGTTCACAGTAAATCCAACAACAGGTGAAGATGAAATTGTTATAGAAGCAACCTGGGGTTTGGGAGAAAGTTTAGTTTCTGGTGAAGTCGAGCCAGATTTCTACAGAGTCTCAAAAGACGGAAGAATTTTGGAGAAAAAGATAGGTAGGAAAGAGAAGATGAGGGTTAGAGATCTGGCAACTGATAAAACCATAGTGTTACCGGTTGCTGAAAAGAAAGTTAACGTTCAAGTTTTAACTGATGATCAAATATTACAGCTGGCTGAATATGGAAAAATTATAGAAAAGCATTACGGTAAACCGCAAGATATAGAATTTGCCCTGGAAAAAGGCAGAATTTTCATAGTTCAAGCGAGAGCAGTAACTGCTGTTGGGAAGAAAGAAGAAATGAAAGTTGAAGGTGAGATCTTGATAAAAGGTCTGGGTGTTTCTCCTGGAATAGCTTCTGGCAAAGTGAAAATAGTGCACGGTTTACAAGATATAACGAAAGTGGAGAAAGGTGATATACTCGTTACAGAAATGACAAGTCCTGATTTAGTACCAACTATGAGCAAGTGTGCCGCGATAATAACTGATGCTGGTGGTAGAACATGTATATCTGGCGATACTTTTCTTTTAACACCAAAAGGTTTTGTTACCGCAAAAGAACTTTACGAAAAAGTTATGAATAAAGAGAAAGTTTATATCCTATCTTTTGATTGTTTTGAAAATAAACCTGTTTGGAAGAAAATTAAAAGAACTTTTAGAAGAGTTGCTAAAACTATAGAAATTTCTGTTTCACAAACTGGAAGGATCAAAGATAACTCCATAAGAATAACTCCTGATCATAAAATTTTCACTTATGAAAAGAGAAAATTAGTTAAAAAAGAGGTCCAAGAAATTTTAAACAAGAATTTAGCTGTTTGTGTACCTTTTACTCTACCGTTTGAATGTAAAATTTGTAACGAGAAACTTGGATATTTAGTTGGCAGTATCCTTTCCGATGGCTATTGGAAAATTTTTAAAGGAAAAACTGGAAATTTAAGAAGAGGTTGTGTCATATTTACTCAAAAAGAAGAAGAATCAAAAGTTGATTACATCAACACTGTTATAAACTATTTTAAAGAAATTTTTGGTTATGAGTTTAGCGGACCTAAAGAAAAAGTAGTCAGAACAGAAATAAGGGGAAGAAAAGTTATTGGGATGGCATGCGATTACATATCAACTAGACTCTATCCCGCCTTGATGCTAGAAAAAATCTATCAACACTTAAGTTCTTGGTGTTTATTCCTCAATGAGAGCACCTCACTAGCTTTTCTTGCAGGACTTGTCGACGGAGATGGGACAGCCTCTGGTAATAGAATTCAAATATACGTTTCAGATGAAAACATATTAAGAGGAATAGTAATAACTTGTTTAAATCTGGGAATTCTCCCACAAATAACTAAAAATAGAGATATTTGGAATGTTCAGATTGTAGAAAGGACAAACGAAATTTTACAAAGATGTAAAAGAGTTAAAACAGAGTTGAAAGAAAGGAAAACTGGAACTAAATTCTTTGCGGCTAAACAAATTCTTGAAGGATTAGAAGAGGTAGCAAACTGGAAGGGGAGAATAAAGCCTTACATAAGGAAGAACCTTCTAATCGATAAAAATAAAGTTGAAAAAAGAGTCTTGCCTATGCTGGGAGAAACAGAAAAAGAAGAACTCAAAAGTATATTGAACTCAAACTTAACCATGTTGAGAGTTAAGGAAACTGGTGAAACATTCGAAACCGAAGTATTTAACTTTGAAGTTGAAGCTGATGAAGAAATTAACAAAAATTATGTTGTGTTCACTAAAAGATACACCCCTTTGCTAATTTCAAATTGTCATGCAGCAATAGTTAGTAGGGAAATGGGAATTCCATGCATAGTTGGTACACAAACTGCTACAAAAGTTTTGAAAGATGGTCAAGAAGTTACTGTTGATGCTTATAATGGAATAGTTTATTCCGGTAAGATTGAGATCAAAAGACCGGAAGTTAAAGTTTTCGAAGAAGAACTTCCTGCCTTGGATAAGCTTACGGTAACACAAATCAAAGTTAATCTTGCTTTTCCTGAAAATGTTGAAGAGATAGCAAGAAAAGTAGATGGTGTTGGTTTGCTAAGGATAGAACATATGATAACAAAAGCTGGAATTCACCCGGCAAAGCTTGTGAAGGAGGGAAAAACTGAAGAATACGTAAAAATTTTATTGAATGGTATAAGACCGGTAGCAAAAGCTTTTCATCCTAAGCCAGTGTGGGTTCGTAGTTTAGATGCGAGAAGCGATGAATTCAGAAACTTAGAAGGTGGGGAAAATGAACCTAGAGAAGATAACCCGATGCTTGGATGGCATGGTATAAGGAGAAGTTTAGATGAGCCAGAACTATTGAAAGCAGAGTTCGAAGCTATAAAAAGGCTTCACGCAGAAGGTTTGAATAACGTCCATGTTATGCTTCCCTTCGTTATTTCTGTCGAAGAATTGAGAAAAGCGAGAGAAATAGCGAAAGAGGTTGGTTTGCCAACGAGTTGTGAAATCGGCATCATGGTTGAAACACCGGCAGCTGCTCTAACGATAGAAGATTTTTGCAAAGAAGGGATAGATTTCATAAGCTTCGGTACCAACGACTTGAGTCAACTTGTTTTAGGGATAGATAGGAATAACGAGAAACTTGCAAAAATTTTCACAGAAACACATTCTGGTGTTAAAAAGTTGATAAAGTATGTGATAAAAGTTTGTAAAAGTTATAACGTTGAAACTTCGATTTGTGGAGAAGCTCCGAGCAATTTGCCTGAATTCGTTGAATTTTTGGTTAAAGCAGGGATAGATAGCATTTCGGTGAACATTGACGCTATAGATAAAGTTAGATTACAAGTTGCTAAAATCGAAAGAAAACTTTTACTCGAAGCTTTGAGGAAGAGTAAAAGTTGATCACAGTTTGAGATTTTTAAACGTTCTATCTATTCAGTTTGATTCTTGGTAACGAAATTCTTCTTTTATGTAGCGATTTATCTCTTTTACTCTAAATTTATTTTTAAAATATTTTTCAAATTTCTCCTTTGAATACTCCGGCTCAAATTCTTTCCTCATGATGAATAAAGACAATTTTTCTGGCTCCATACAAATCAATTCACCTATTTTTTCTTTCGCTTCATCCAGTTTTTCCAAGACCTTAATCAAATCTTCTTCCGAGTCAAACTTGATTTCAT
>JAWBTN010000100.1:0-4120 GCA_039000415.1 Candidatus Aenigmatarchaeota archaeon
TGTTGATGTAAGCGTTCAATGCTATGATCCGATGATTTATGCAGAAAAAGAAGTGCCATTGGGAGGAGAAATTAGGCCAACAAGAGTATTTTCTGCTAGCAATTTCCGTTCAACCAGCTTACAAGGCTCTTACAGGATTAAACTAGATTATTCAAATAGACTTGAAGAAGATGTGATAATTATACTTACTTTAAGCAAAAATGGTAAAGCCACAAACAAGAAATATGTGGCTGAACCTGGGGATGGAACAGCCAACTATCTAATTGATTGTGAAGAATTTTCAGGCACTTATTCTGTATCTTGGAAAGCTTTCAAGAGCTCAGATAGACAAAATCCAATTGTTTGGTCTAAGCCAGAAGAAATGGTGACTTTGACATGCTAATGAAAAGAATTAGCCTCATAATTCTGATGACAATTTTCTTATTTCCATCAATAACCTTTGCAGAAATTGTTTGCAGAAATTGTTTTGTGGGTGATTGTAAATGCACGATAACAGATTGTGATTCAGGAATTTTAGATATATTTTCTTCAACATCTTGTAGCATGATGCCAGATTATGAATTTACATTTTCGGGTGGTTACTTGAAATGGAGCCCAGAATCAGCAAGAAGCTATTATGCAAAGGCTTTATGTTCAGATGGCAAGACCCAGTCTGAATGTAGCTTGATTACAGTGAAGGTTGTGGAAGAAGAGACAACAACCACAACAAGACCAAAAACAACAACCACAACAACTTTGCCTGTTAGCAAAGAAGGCGGTCCAGACTACCTTTTAATAGTTTTGGTTGTAATTCTGATAGCGGTAATTCTTTTTGCAGTTTACTACTTTTTCTTTTTGAAGAAAGCTGGAAAGAAAACTTATGAAGAGCTTTACAGAAAATGGGGAAGAAGATAAGTTTTAACAAAACAATTTCTATTTATGCCAGAAATGTGGGTTTATGTTTTTGGTGGCGTAGTTGTGGCTATTCTTGCCATGGTGATAGGCTACACTTTGCTTTCGAACATGATTAATTTTTCTCAAAGACAAGATGCTTTAGCACAATTTTCAGATTTGTGCTCTAATATCAACACAGTTTGTCTTCAAGAATTGGGAAATTATTTGGTTAAAAAATATAGCTTCCCGATGATAGTGAGAGTAGTTTATGCTACAGAAGATACCAACAACGCTTTACCAACAGTTTTAGACAAAATAAAAAATCAAGAAATCAGTTATGGAAGAAACATTTGCTTGCAACTCAAAGACGAGCAATTTTTGAGGTGTTGCCCGGAGCCACCAAGACAGTTCTATTGTAGAATTCAAATGCCGCATTTGGGAGTTTTACCTGAACATGAAGACATTTTTGTTGCTGTTAACAAAATTTTGGGAAGGCCACCAAGAAGAGATTATGAACTCTTGATAAATAAAACTTCTGGTGATGAAGTTTTAATAACAATCGGTTGATTTTTTTATTCGCTTTTCCAATAAGATATTTGTGAAAGGTTTAGCAACAGAAATTATTTTAACTATTGGTGTATTGATTGCTGTTGGTATTACAGCTTTTCAACTAAGAGGAATTTACATAGCTCAACAACAACTAGGTGAAGAGGAAGTTATTTCAGCCTTTATCAAAGATTTGGAATCAATAGTTGATAGAGCTATAGGAACAACAGGCGATGCAGCTTTCATTTATTATCCAATTATCAAGCAATACAAAGTTGAAATTGAAAACAATGTCGTTAGAGCTTTGGATAAAATTTCTGGAAAGCAGGCTAGCTTCTCAAAAACAGCTCCAAAAATTGTTGAAAATCAATTTGAAGATTGTGAAAAGATTTTTGTATTGAAGAAAGAGGGAAAAATAGTTTTGATGTGTAGATGCCTAGAATTGGAAGAAAGTTGTTCAGATTCTTTACTCTGTTGCTCTGGATATTGCAATCAAGCTAGTGGAAAATGTGAAGAGATACCAATTTGCTCACAAGACAAGATTTGTACAGGAGCACCAGAAGCTAAGAAAGATTTTTTAGGAAGAGATTGCTGTCCATCTGATTTACCAGTCTGTACTAATGGACATTGTTGTCCTATGGATAAACCAAAATGGTGCGATCAACCTAAAGATGGTAGTAGCCCAAGATGTATGGATGAAGAAGAATATGAGAATGAGTGTGAAAAAAGGGCTGATGTTCTTATTATCACAGTTTCAGGAGTAGTATATAAAATTGGGCAAGATTTGATAAACGAATATAAATCAGCTTTGATTTCAGATGGCTATTCACCAAAACTAATTCAGCTAGATGTGGAAAATGATGTAAAAGAATGTGATACAAATCTTTCTCCTTCTAGTGTGCCTGTTCCTTCTTCAGATGCTCAGAAAATAATTCCAAAATGTGTGATCAAATATAATGCTAAATATGTTGTTATATTGGGAGGTCATAACTACATAAGACAAAAAGAAGTTCCAATGGCAACATGCTACGACCCACTTTATTCACATTTTTACAGTGATGATTGGTATGTTGATATTGATAGCGATTCTAAACCAGATGTTGCTATCGGAAGAATACCTGACAGCATTGACCATAATGATGATGTGATTAGAAATTATTTGAAAGAAGTTGCCATACCTTTACATAAAAACGAGAGGACATTTTCTCCCAATGGAAAATTTTTTGCTTACATGATGGGAAAGCATGGGAGCTCAAATTATGCTTATGAGTCAGAAGAAGCTTTCATGATTAAAAATTTTGGTTCTACTTGTAATTCTTATTCAAATTGCTACATTTCTCCACCAAATTACAATGGAGGTCCCGATTGGGGAAGTAATTCTAAGTGGGCATATATTTTCCATCATGGCAATCCTTTCAATGTTCAAAGATTTAGCGATGATAATGGCAGAGTGAACATATTGCCTTCAACTACTCAACTGAGAGATTGGAGCGATACAGTGGTTATCGCTGTTCCTTGTTATGGTGGGAGAATCCATAATGTTGATTTCTCTTCTTCAATTGTTTTGAACATCTTAAATGGAAACACAAACGGAAAGCCAGCAATTGCTTATTTCGGTGGAACTGCAACACAATTTGGTTGGTTTGGTTTCTTAGGATTTCATGCATCTAGTGATCCGTGTCTAGGGAGTTGCACATCTTGCTTGTATGACAAAATTTATAACTCTTTTTTCACAGCCCAAACAATAGGCGATGCTTATATAAAAGGAAAGAATTTGTATTTGAGCATGATAGATACTTGCGGTGGTTGTTCTTATAGAATTGGCCATCAAACTCAACTTTATGGCGATCCATCCATAAGAATTAAATAGGGATTTATATGGAAGAGAGAAAAAATGTAACAGTTTTACTTTTGATTGCTTTGGTTGCAATTATTCTTGTAATAGTCTTTTACATTTTGATAAGAACAAGTGAAATTTCAAAATATTGCGGAAATGGAATTTGTGAAAAAAATGAAAACAGATGTAATTGTCCGAAAGATTGTGGAGAGTGTCAAGGGAGTTGTGGAACATGTAAAGAGCAAAAGTGCATCAATGATATTTGTGAATGTGTTGAATTGAAAGAATGTTGTGGAAATGGGATTTGTGAAATAGGGGAAGATGAATGGAACTGTTGTATTGATTGTAATTGTAACATAGAAGGAATGGTCTGTAATATTACTTCTCGCTCTTGTACGGTGCCAGAAGTGAAAATAAGTGATGAAGAAGCCATATCTCTTTTTAAGGAATATTTAATTGGAATTGGAGAAAATTTAACAGAAATTACTGCTGCAAGATTTGTAGCATCACCTGCTGTGTTTCAAGGAAAACCTGTTAAGAGAGTTTGCATGCTTAAATCTTTAGAATTTCCTACAGGCTTGTGCGGCATAATTTCTGAAGATAGAGAAGTATTATCTGTAACAACAATCATTTGAGTTGGTGAAAGGAGTGGAAAAGAAAGGGAATGGTAAGAAGAAAGGTCAAACCAGCTTATTGATAAAAGGAATTTATATCATTCTAGTGTTAGTAAGTATAGCCATATTCATAAACAGAATTTTTTTCTCCAACTTAGCTTCAGCTCAACAAGAAAGAAATTTAATGCTCAAGAATAGGGCAAACAGATTGCTAGATGTTCTTGCAGGTGATGTAAGGTGCTTAGCTTAT
>JAWBTN010000101.1:0-4069 GCA_039000415.1 Candidatus Aenigmatarchaeota archaeon
AGCCAGTACTACACCATCTTTACAAATCAAACCAACTGTAGTTGTACCACTTTTCATGACTTCAATTTTTTCCCCACCCGTCTTCACAAATCATCACCAGAACTGGATAATTTTAATTATAAACCCAGGTTTAAATAGATTTCGATGATTTAGTAAAAATAATCAATAAGATCTTGCCATGTAAACCACTTCTTTAGCTTTTTTTCCGCAATAAACACATTCTGAAAAGATTTTTTCTTTCCCGAATGGTATAGCTCTTATAGTAGCTCCCGTCTCCAGTTTTATCTTTTCTTCACATTCTTCGCTACCACACCAACAAACTTTTAAAAAACCCCCTTTACTTTCAACAACTTTTTTGAATTCTTTAAAATTTTTAACGAGCGTTGTATGTTCTCTCAAAAACTTTTTAGCACTTTCAAATAATTCTTTCTGTACGATCTCCAAAATTTCATGAATCTTCCTTTCAAGTTTCTTTTCATCGATTGAAATTTTTTTGAAATCATTTCTTTTCACGATCACGAATTTTTTATTCTTCAGTTCTTTTGGTCCTATTTCAATCCTGATTGGAACACCCTTTAATTCCCACTCGTTGAATTTCCAACCAGGTGTGTATTCTTTCCTATCATCACAGAAAACTGAAAACCCAGCTTTCTTCAAATTTTCTTCAACCATTTTAGCTTTTTTAACAACTTTTCTATATTCTTTTTCATCGTAATAGATTGGAATTATCACTATTTGCAAAGGAGCTATTTTCGGTGGTAATATCAATCCTTTATCGTCACCATGAGTCATAACCAGTGCACCAATCAATCTCGTAGAAGTACCCCAACAAGTTTGCCAAGCATATTTTTCAGATTTATCCTTATCCATGAACTTTATTTCAAAAGGTTTTGAGAAATTTTGCCCCAGGTTATGCGAAGTTGCCATTTGTAAAGCCTTCCCATCAGGCATCATAGCTTCTAAAGTTGCAGTGTAAAGAGCGCCAGCAAATTTTTCTTTTTCACTTTTTCTACCCATTATAACTGGAATTGCTAAATATTCTTCTATCAACCTTTTGTAAAGTTTAAGAATTTTCATTACTTCTTCATCAGCCTCTTCTTTCGTTGCATGTACAGTGTGTCCTTCTTGCCAGAGGAATTCAGTAGTCCTAATAAAAGGCTTCGTTGATTTTATTTCGGCTCTTGCCACGTTACACCACTGATTCAATAAAACTGGTAAATCCCTCCAGCTCCTTATCCATTTAGAATAAAAATAATAAATTATGGTTTCTGAAGTTGGTCTTATCGCTAGTTTTTCACCAAGTTCATTATCTCCGGCTTTAGTGACCCAAAAAACTTCCGGAACAAATCCTTCGAAATGCTCCGCTTCTTTCTTCAAAAAACTCTCAGGTATGAACAAAGGAAAATATGCATTCTTATGTCCAGATTCTTTCAACATCTTATCGAAAATCTCCCTTATATTTTCCCATATCTCGTATCCATAATCTTTTATCGCCATAGTACCTTGCACAGGGCCATAATCTGCTAATCCAGACTTCATTATGACTTGTGTGTACCATTCGGAAAAATTTTCCATTTTTTTCACAGTTATACCTTCAGACATATTTTAAAAATTATTCTGTTTTAAAAATAAATGATGATGGAACCAACTTACTTGAAAATGATAGAAAGTGGAGGAATAGAAGAAAGAATAGAAAAACTCTATAAGATTTTAGAAAGATGCGAACTTTGCCCGAGGAAGTGTCACGTCAACAGAGCTAAAAATGAGAAAGGAGTTTGTGGTGCAGGAAAAAAACTCAAAGTTTCGAGTTTTTTCCCCCACTTTGGTGAGGAAGATGTTTTAGTCGGTATTCATGGATCCGGTACGATCTTTTTATCGAACTGTAACTTGAAATGTGTTTATTGTCAAAATTATGAGATATCACATTTAGGAGAAGGTGAAGAGTGTGATGAAGAAGAAGTTGCGGAGATGATGTTGAAATTACAAGATATGGGTTGTCACAACATAAACTTGGTAACACCAACTCATTACACACCACAATTAGTTAAAGCAATAAGCATAGCAGCAAAGAAAGGTTTAAGTTTACCGATAGTTTGGAATTGTGGTGGTTATGAAAATGTTGAAATAATAAAATTGCTTGAGGGGATAGTTGACATATACATGCCGGATATTAAGTATGGAAGTAATGAAGGGGCTAAAAAATATTCCAAGCCACCAGTTGAAGATTACTGGGATAGATGTAGAGAAGCTTTAAAAGAAATGCATCGTCAAGTTGGTGATTTGAAAATAGATGAAAATGGTTTGGCTTACAGGGGTTTGTTGATAAGACACCTTGTTTTGCCTAGTGGTATAGCGGAAACAAGTAAAGTTCTGAATTTCATAGCTAAAGAAATATCCATCAATGCTTATGTCAACATAATGTCACAATACTACCCTGCCGGAGAAGTTGTGATCAACGCTAGCAAATATCCAGAACTTAGAAAAAGTATAAAGGAGGATTTCAAAAAAGCAATAGAATTGGCCATGAAGCTTGGACTAATAAGAGGTTTGGAATACAGACAGTTGGGAAGGATTTAAATAAATTTAGTCTCAAAGTTTAATAGAGATGATGAGAATCGCAGTTCTTTCAGATTTTCACTTCGGTTTTGCTTTAACACCACAACTAGAAGAAGATAGTTTTGAGAATGCTGAAGAGGCTATGGAAAAGGCTTTAAAATCTGATTTGATTTTGATACTTGGTGATATCTTTGATTCTCGTGTCCCAAAAACACAAACTTGGGCAAAAGCCATGAAAGTTTTAGTCAAACCTTTGTTGGAAGAAAATAGAAATGTGAAGTTGGTTAGTTGCTCTAAAGAATTGAAGAAAGTTTCCGAAAGAACCTTGAATCATTTGCCAGTGATAGCGATTCATGGTACTCATGAAAGAAGAGGAAGAGGAGAGTTAAATGCCGTGGAAGTTTTGGAAAATGCGGGTTTGTTGATTCATCTTCACTGCGACACTATCGTTCTAGAAAAAAATGGGAAAAAAGTGGCAATACATGGTATGTCTGGAGTACCTGAAAGGTTCGCTAGAGATACACTTTTACAATGGAATCCTCAACCTCTAAAAGATTGTTTCAACATTTTGCTCATGCACCAAAGCATAGAGCCTTTTGTCTATTCTCCTCTTGAACCACCAACCATTTCAACTTCATCACTTCCAGCAGGCTTCGATATCATACTAAACGGACACATTCATCAACATAATCAAATAAAGATAGGAAATACGCTACTCCTCTTCCCAGGTAGCACGATCACAACACAACTTGAAAAAACTGAGAGCGAAACAGAAAAAGGTTTTTACATGATAAATTTGGATGATGGAATTGAAGTGGAATTCGTCCCTCTTGAAAAGAATAGAAAATTCTTCTACGAAGAAATAGTTTTGGAAACTAACATGGCAAAGCATCAGATAGAAGAGAAGATAAAAGAGATATTGAAGAAAGGGTTTGATAAGCCTCCAATAGTGAAATTAAAAATTAAGGGGAAAGGTATAGAGATAAGCGATCAAGAACTTAAGAGTATAGATAGAGAATTCTCAAATAAAGCTATTTTAATTTTCTCAAAAGAATTGGAAAACGTTGAAGTTGAGAGAAAAGCTGAATTCTTGAGAGCTTTAAGGGAACAAAAGCTTTCGGTTGAAGATATAGGTTTTGAAATTTTCAGGAAAAATTTGGAAGAATTGGGTTTTTCCTTTTCTTTCGATTTCGAGAAAGCGTTCAGACTTTTAAGCGAAGGAGAAATTGAAAACATGTTGAACATTTTATTGGGAGAACAAAAGACTTTAGATAACATTTTAAGAAAATCTCTGAAAGATTTTGGTGCTAAAAATGATAACTAAGGTTGAATTGAAGAATTGGCGTTCGCATTTGGATTCGAGGTTAGAGTTTTCACCCGGCACGAATATTCTGTTGGGATCGATAGGTTCTGGTAAAACTTCTGTTTTAGATGCTATTTGTTTTGCTTTGTTTGGCACTTTTCCAACGCTTCAAACAAAAAAGATAAAGTTGGATGACGTTATAATGAGGAA
>JAWBTN010000102.1:0-4010 GCA_039000415.1 Candidatus Aenigmatarchaeota archaeon
TTTTCTTCATCATTAGCATCCAGCTCTCTACAATCTCCAACAAACTCCCTCAACTTCAAAACCGCTTCTCTGGGTGTGTTCCAAGAAGTGCAATAACCCAAAACATAACCATTTTCATTGAAGAACAATTTGAAGTAATAATCTCCTTTGCAATTTTTAAAAATCCAAAAACTCTCAGATTTCTCTAAATTCTTACATTCTCCATTGGTTATTACTTGAATTGTAGCTTGGTCTAAGTTAAGCTTAGCTATTTCAGCATTTATGTCAACTTTAGGTTGAGAAAAGATGTAAGTTAAGAAGAGAGAAAGAACAATCACAACAGCTACTATTGCAACAAAAACAATTCTCGCTTCCATTTAGCTCTAAATAATCTTTTCTTTTTCTTGGGATATAAATTTATATGCTATAGAAACAACAAATTAAGATTATGAGGAAATTCATTTTTACAATTTTCCTTTTTTTGCTTATTTTGCCAGAAATTTCACTTGCCGGAACACCAAGTGAAACTAAATGGGTAAGTTGTTGTGCAAGTAATTGTGATAAAACTCCTGGAGATTCAGTAACTTTTGGTAGAACATATTGTTGCACTACATCAGGCTGGATAGAAGGAAGCTGTCCTACATGCACAAGAAGTAATCCAACTATCACCATAACACCAAGCTCCCAAAATGGAGCTAGAGGAAGTACTCTAACTTACACCATAAATGTGACAAACAATGATAATTTTGTTTGTGATCCAAGCACATTTAGCCTAACCGTGACTCAATGTTCTTCTCCCTTGAGCTGTACTTTATCGAGCAACTCGCTTACAATTTCTCCGGGATCTTTCGCAACCACAACAATTAATGTTTCATCTTCACCTTCAGCTTCTGCCGGCACTTATACATTTAAAGTAAAAGCAACCAACACAGCTGATACTTCCAAACAAGCAGAAGCTTCTGCCGATTATGTTATCCTAGCATGCAGTTCAGATGACGATTGTCCTTCTACTAATCCATGTAAAGAAGGTAAGTGCATAAATTCTTATTGTGAATATCCAAACAGGCCAGATGGAACAGATTGTCCTGGAAATGGATATTACTGTTCGGGAAATTGCAAAAGAGAATACAGAGACTACTACTGTAGTTCTGGCTCTTGTGTTTATAGTGTAACTTCAACAGATTACGCAAGCTCTAGTTGCAAGGTCTGTAGAGATGGAGCTTGGGTTGATGTGACTTCGAGCAGATATTGTTCAGCTTCTGGTGGCAATTATTATGGTTGTTCTGTGGGTAGCAATTCTTGCAACACAAGTTTAGTTTGTGTGACTGGTACTACCACAACAACCACTTTACCGCCATGTGGGAATCCGAGCATTTGTGAACCTGGAGAAACTCAAGATACTTGCTCTGAATGCAGGACTGTAGTGAACATAATTCCTTCTCAAGCTTATCCTGGTCAAACAGTCAGAGTTATTGTCTATTTCAACGACTCTAGATTCGACACCACTAAACCAAACTACGATGTGAAAATCGAGCTAAGGATAGATGACCAATATTGGGATCCCTACTATTGCCCGATAAATGATAAAAAGTGGAGAAATGATATGGGTTATACTGGAACAACCAACCCAGATTGGACTTGCTCTGGCAAAAGATGCAGTAAAACACATGAAGGGAAAGAAGTTGCCATAATCACTGAAAAAGGCTATGGCTACATAGAAGCCCAATGTGTTATACCTCCTGGTCTAATGGTGGGAACTCACAGGCTAAAAGCAACTCCAACAATTTATTCAAATCCCATCACTCTAAGAGCAGCGGAAGCTGAACTGAAAATTGGCGATGGTCTGTACACTTTTGTTTTAATCGTGAAAGCCATTTTTTCCCGCCTCACAGGCTTCTTTGTTTTTAGAATGATTTAAGAAGCAGTAAAACAAAAAATAATTTATGAAACTCGAATTTTTTTCATATCTCTTAATCTTCTTTCTTATTCTTCCTTCCATTTCTATAGCACAAACTCCTCTCCAACCAGGTGAGACTGAATTTGAAATTCAACCAATCCTTTTGAGAGGTGAGGGCATCTATCTTTCAGGAAATTTAAGCTACATAGCTGCTTATGTCCAAGCTTACTACCCAGACTTCTCTTACAGAAAAATTGGAATGGACTGCTATCTCAACGGTGATGAGTTTACAGCAACACAAAGCTGTTCGGTTCGATTTTATCCGGAAAAGGGAGTTTGCTCCATCTTATCACCACAATATCTTTCTCTCACTCAACCAAATGAAATGAAATGCAAGATCTATGACCCAGAATATCCTTCTCTCATTTGGGAATATGTTAATAAAACCTTCACTCCAATCAACTTCTCATTCTGGTTTTCAGACTATTCCACTCTAGTGGGAGAAGAATTCAACCTTCCCGTGAACATCAAAAACTCAGGCCTTTTCACTGACACTTACAACCTTACGGCATGGATAATGGAAGGTGAATCTCTAGCAAGAATCAACCCTGCAACAAGATCTTTTTTGGTTGAGTTGCATGGCGATGCTTTTGATCCCAATGCTTGGAACCAAACTGGTCCTGGAATTAAACAAGTCTATGTCAAGATGATGATCTTGGATGCAAGCTCAAACTTGCATGCTTGCATTAATGTCACTTCTTCCATAGACCCAAGCTCCTCGTCGCAAAATTGTATAACCTTGAAAGCCCAATTCAGAAGCTTACCAGAGTTCAGTCTATACCAATTCTTTTTCATGATATTCACAGCAATAGTTTTTATTTTTAAATTCAAGAAAAAAATTAAGGGTCCGTGGTCTAACGGTAGGACGCCAAGCGAGCGGAACCCTTACAAGGTGGAGAAGGGAGTTCGATTCTCCCCGGACCCATAAATTTTGAGCATCGTTTCCAAAATTTCTTTTAATAAAAACATGAATTCATCCCATTCTTCTCAACCCACTTAAAACTTTTAGTTTCTTCCAAACTTTCTCTTCTTCTGCCCTTTTCTTCAAATATTTCCAATTCAACCTCTTCTGTCTCAACAAGATTGCTTTCACATCTTCTAAATCTTGTGCAGAAGCATAAACAAGCTTTGCAACGATTAAATCTTCCGGGCTTTCTATCCAAGCATCTTTTCCAAAAATTTTCACTTTCCTTCTTCTTTTCAAAGAAGCTTCGTCAAGCCTAGAATAAACCCTCTTCAAATCAATTCTGAAAGGTGAATTTTTAAGAAAAACTGTTATATGTTCTTTTTCTCTCAAGCTTCTTTCAAATTCTCTCTTCTTTATTTCAAAACCTTCTTTCTCAAGAATATTGCAAAATTTTTCCACTTCTTTGACCAAAACAACAACATCCAGATCAACTGTTGTCCTTGGTCTTCCGTAGAAGATTGCAGCCATTCCCCCGATTATAGCATACTTTACTTTTGCTTTTTCCAAACTTGACAAGACTTTTTTGACAAAACTTTCAAATCTCATGAATCTCTTCTTCCTTCAAACAAAATCTTTCTCAATTCTTCAATTTGCTTTTTCTTGCTAACCTTTCTTTTCTTGATTTTTTGAAGCAGCAATTCAACCAAAGCATCATTCAATTGAGCAGAAATTTCTACAGAGCTCAACCCAGACCTTCTTAAACCTTCGAGCTCAAGCTCAATTTTTTCTCTCATATTATAGAAATGTGGAAGAAAAATATTTTACTTTTCAAGGAGAATTTCTCAAATATGGAAATTGCTGAAGCTTTTGGAAGGGCTGTAAATGTAGCACAAAAAGGGGGGTTGGAGAAAAGCTTAGAAATTTTGGGCTTAACGAGCAAAAAAATTGAAGCTTTAATCAAAAAGAAAAATTTTTTGGTTGAATGCAAAGATTTTGATATCGTGATTGACAAAAAAGATATGCTGAAGCAGCTAAACCTTTACTTGTGTGACAAAAAGTGGAGCAAGAAGCTGCTAGCAAGTTGGCAAAAATCTTCTGATTCCAAGTCAATGGTTATTTTACTTGGAAAAATTTCAATTTCAAAAAAAGTTTATGAGCTCAGGTTGG
>JAWBTN010000103.1:0-3979 GCA_039000415.1 Candidatus Aenigmatarchaeota archaeon
ATCTCGATAATCGCTTCAGACTATCTTGGTAATTCAAGAGAATGGGGAAATGCAACATGGGTTAATGTTGATAACACTAAACCTAAAGTTTTATGGGTCTTCTCAGGAAAAGACTGGGTAGGCTACGGCACAACTTTCTACGTAGCAGGAAAAGTTGAAGACAATTCCTTAGCTTGGCCGTTCACAGAAATTTGCGAGCCTGAAATAATCTGCGCTGCAAGAATTGTTGACAACAAAGGAAAAGAGAGCGTGCTTGAAGGCTCTTTAACTTTCAACAGAGAAATAGGCAAGTGCACAGGCTTTGTTACAGTTAACGAAACATTTGATGAAAGCCCTGCAGAGCTTTATGTTGATGCTTGGGACAATGCTGGTAATTATGGAGATAACACTTCTACTTTAATAGGAATAGACAACACCCCGCCAATAAAAGTTTCATTCGAAACTAATCCTGAGCAAGGCTCAACTATAAAATCCGGCCAAAGAATCTGGTACAGGATAACATTTGAGCAAGATATGTCTGGAATAGCAAGCCCGTGCTACATAAGCATAAACGAAACGAGATGGGACGCTTCACCAATTGTAGGAAATGAATGCTCAGGCTACTATGATGTTCCATCTGGCTTAGAAGATGGTGTGGTCAAGTTTATGCTAAAAGTTCAGGATGAAGCTGGAAACTGGCTTGAAGACAGCATCAACTTCATTTTAGACAACACCCCACCAACAATAGAGCTACTGCAACCTGGAGAAGGACCTTATGATTCACTAGTCCCAATAGAAATAAACATAACAGACGAGCTTTCACCAATAGCAAGCGAAACAGTTCAATACAGAATCTTCGAGCCACCTGCATGGTACAGCCCATGGCTTTGCTTGTTTGGAATTTGCCCATATGATAGCGGTTGGCTAACAGCAACTTACAACAGCGCAACAGGAACTTACCAAGACATATTCAACGCAACTGAGCTGGAAGAAGGTAAGACTTACTTCTTGTCAATAAGGGGTTGCGACGTTCTTTACGATTCAGTGCTATTTACCGTGAATTCAGTAGATCCATACCATTGCACAATGAGGTGATTTCTTGTGAAATTCAAACAAGCTTCCATTTCAACTTTACTCTTTTTTCTCTTGATTTCAAGCAGCGCTAAAGCTTTCTGCATAGACAGAACTCCACCATCAGCCCCTTCCAATTTAATTATTCACGATAGCCCTTACGATTTAGACGGCAACATAACTTTAACCTGGTCTCCCGCAACTGATGGTCCGTGCAACAATTCTGCTGTTGCTTACTACAAAATTTACAGAAGTGAAGATGGGGAAAACTTCGCTTTGATAGGAACTTCTAACTCAACAAGTTTTGAAGACCTTTCATCTTTACCTGAAGGAACTTACTGGTACAGGGTGACTGCTGTGGATAATGTCGTTGACAATCCTCATGAAGGTCCTTGGGTAGAAGGCTCAACGATTGTAACTTATTCACCACCCACAACAACCACAACTCAGCCTCAGCAAACAACCACAACAACCTCAGCAGGCGGAGGTGGTGGGGGAGCAGTAACGGGTGGAGGATTTATTTTACCAACAACCACAACTCAACCAACACCAACCACAACTCAACCTGCTCAACCAACTGAGCAGCAAACAACCACAACTCAACCAGAAGCAGCAATAGAAGAAATTCCGACCACAACAACTTTACCTCCATCTAACCTAATCACAGGATTTGTGGCTTTAATAGCGGGAAATACAGCTTATCAATTGCTCATAGCTTTGGCAGTGTTAGCTCTTCTTCTTTTCATCTTCAGGCATAGATTGAGAAAGAAAAGGAGATGAAACTTTCACGAAATTTTAAATAAACACAAAAAAAATTAAAATTAGGGTTGAATGCTTAAAATCAAAGTTCAATTGGCTTTTATCTTCTTCTTTCTGATCCTGCTCCAAATTTCAAGAGCTTTAGAAATAAGCGATTGCTCTGTTTTGGATCAAGAAGGAGAATATTTTTTAATCGCTGACATAAACTCAAGCTCAAGCATTTGCTTCAACATAACAGCAAGCAACATAACTCTAGATTGTCAAGGTCATTTAATCCAAGGTGCAGACCTTGCAGGCTCTCATGCTATTCTTGCTTCTTTTCCTTCTTACTTGGAAACAAACATAACAGTGAAAAATTGTGTGATAAGAAATTGGCACTTTGGCATAAAACTTGAAAAGGCAAGCAATAACGTTATAACTGATTGTGTTTTTGAAAACAATCAAAAAGGGGTTCACCTCTTTTTATCAAGAAACAATTTGATCAAGAATTCAAATTTCACAAAAAATGTTAATGCTATTTACCTAGGCTCAAGCTCAAACAACACAATCTCAACCAACATAATAGAATTTTCAATAGATTTTGGAATTCATCTTGTAAGCTCAGGCTTAAACAAAATTTACAACAACTTGCTAAACAACACGAAAAATTTTCACTTCACTGGCACAATTTTTCAAAACTATTGGAACACGAGCTCAGAAGTGGGAAAAAGAATTTTTCCTGGAGGGATAGAGATAGGTGGCAACTACTGGGCTACTCCAAACAATCAAGGTTTTTCCGATGTTTGCAAAGATGAAGATTTGAATTGTTTTTGCGACGAAAATTATGAGTTGAATGGAGAAAATTTGGACTATTTGCCTTACAGTGATGAATGTGTGGTTTTACCTACAACCACACCTACAACAACTGTACCAAAACCTAAACCAGTTTTTCTTCCAAGAGCTAAAACAACCACAACACAACCTACCCAGAAAGTAGAAGAGACCACAACAACAAAGCCTGAAGAAGTGAGGGAAGCGATAGAAATCACTACAACAACTCTGCAAGAAATTCCAAGAGAAACAACTACTGTAAACCCAATAACAGGATTTTTTGCAGCAATTTCAAGCGATCTCGTTTACCAAATTTTAACACTCTTATTCATCACAACTTTAATTTCATTGCTAACCCTTCGCATGTTTTTCAAGAAAATCTCTTCCTAATCTTTTAAATACTTTAGGAACAAAATAAAAATCATGAAAAAGCTTTTTGTTCTCTTGAGCTTGGCAATAATTTTACCCATAATAGTTTTAGCTCAATCCCCAAGATCAAGGTTCATAGCAAAAACCACTTTAAGGTTCGTTCCGGTTCTCCATGGCTGTAAAATTATCCACGAGCTTAACGATGCTACTGCTGTAGAATGCTCTGAAGCTGCTGTTGAATTGATGAAAAAATTTGTGCCAGTTGAAGAAGACAGAGTTTACTACATCATGGATTTTGATGCTGATAAACAAATAGGAGCAGATAAAGTTTGGGCTCAAGGCTACAATGGTTCAGGAGTTGTGATAGCAGTTTTGGATACAGGAGTTGATTCAAGCCATCCAGAGCTTTCTGATAGCATAGCTGGCGGCAAAAGCTTTGTTTCTTACACTTCAAGCTACGAAGATGATAATGGTCATGGCACGCATGTTGCTGGAATAATTACAGCCAATGGTGTTGAGGAAAAAGCAAAAGGAGTTGCTCCTGGTGCTTTGATTTGGGCAGCAAAAGTTTGTGATTCTTCTGGTTCTTGTTATAGCAGCGATATAGCAGCTGCAATAGAATATGTGGTTAACAACAGAATAGCTAAAGTTATCAGCATGAGCTTGGGAGGAGGTGGAACTTCAAGAGCAAACTGTGATTCTGATTATCTTGCAAAAAAAGTGAATTGGGCTGTTAATAATGGCGTAACTGTTGTTGCAGCAGCAGGCAATACTGCTGGAATAGTTGCTTCACCAGCGTGTGCTTCCAAAGCTATAGCAGTTGGAGCTGTTGATAAAAATGATGTAAGAGCAAGCTGGTCAGGCTCAGGCTTAGCTTTAGATATAGTTGCTCCTGGTGTTGACATTTATTCCACTTTACCAAATGGCTATGCTTCTTGGTCGGGAACAAGCATGGCAACTCCTCATGTTTCCGCTGTTATAGCTTTATTGT
>JAWBTN010000104.1:0-3966 GCA_039000415.1 Candidatus Aenigmatarchaeota archaeon
TTAATTTAAATGATCTTAAAGTTAAAGTGTTGTTGAGGATGTTTTCAAGGCAAGCAGAAAAAGTTGTTTTTGCTTCAAAATACTGGATAAATGATATAGGAAAGGTTATAGAATATCTAGATTGCAATTAATTTTGAAATTTACATTGGTTGCTTTTTTTTTGAAAAAATGGAAACCAGTTTTTGAACACTTTTGAGCTAAGATTTGCCCAAAACTGGTTTCCATTTTTGAAAAGTTAATCAGTTTCAATTTGGCTTAGCTATTTGAGACAAGGTTTAATCAAAATTTTGTATTTTCATTCTTTAAAGGCTATTTTCCTTTTTAAACTAGATAACATCGACCTTATTGTCTCAGTAGAAGGAATACCTCTTCTAATAAAAAAGCTATTGTAAAGCTCCTGTATTACGAAGTACTCTACCTTTTCCTTTTCACTCTCAGATATGTAATCTTTGAAGTAAAGATCTATCATCTTTCTCAACCCTTTAGGGCTAAACCTTACTACTTGATTATTTTTGTATAACTTCGGCTCCGTCTTATATAGCCTACTAATCAAAAGCTTTTTATCTTCCCCCGATATTTCGAAATTCAAAAAACCATTACTTGCCTCCTTTCCTCGATTTGAAAGCTCCTTTTTATCAAAAGAGTTAAATGCTGTTTTCTCAATCAGTAAGTTGATTACCTCTTCAACTGGAATAGCTATATGTGTTCTTCCTATGTAATCCTTTAATAAAAAAACCCTGTTTTCATAATCAAAAGCTAAACTCAATCCTCTCTTTTTTAACCTTCCAAGTACTACTGCCACAGTCCAAACCTCCTTTTGCTCGTTTCTATGATTCTTAATATTTTACCTTCATTTTGTCTCTCTTAAAAAGATTAAGCATTTATATAAAAAGTCTTAACTGCTCTATTTTCTTTACTTGCTTAGAAAAAGTAGGTGTTATAGTCTTGAATTCTTTATAGTCTTCACTTGGTTTAGTGTTTTTTTCTTGTTTCTTATTTCCCGACAATATTAAAGAGTCTCTGACAATTGGTCTAGTATCAAACTTAGATCTGTTAGAGGTTTCTTTGTTCTTCTGTACAAAACTTTCAATCTCATCGTGTATAACTCTAATTTCGCTTACAATATCTTCTATCTTATGCCTTAAGCTGTTCAAACACTTAATTCCTATTGCCTTTGAAATCTTTTCTATTTTGTCTCCTCTTTTCCTTACTACGTAAGCTGGATATACTAAAGTACAACCACAAACATGACATTTTTCTCTATCATGCTCTCTAATCTTCCCCTCAATGATTTCTTCTACAATACCTTCATCTATTTTCTCTACAGTTATCTTCTTTAATGCCCTTACTAACGAAGGATTAGCTACTAACAAATGTAAAATGCCAGACTTATGCAAAACAAGATCAGCTAACTTTTTTAAAGCCTCTAAAAGCTCTCTTGTTAAGAAACCACCTTCTTTCGCCCTCTCATAAATTCTACATACCTGAACTGCAAGCTTATAAAAACTCCTTCGATCCTTAGGCTTCTCAATCTTTAAAATGTTTCCTTTGTAATTAACCACTTTTACTAAATACTCTTTCTCAGTTCTTACTCTAATCATTTTTACACCTCCTTTTTAAGGTGGTTGATTACATTAAACAAATAAAGTAATATATCTTTTTCAAGTTTTCTTATCATTGCAAACAATTCGTTTTCATTTCTTGCTCTTGATTTTACGTAATTCCAAGTTTCTTCTACGACTTTTCTAAAATCGTTATTTGATTCCAAAATCGAGAGTAAACTCTTGCATAATACTTTCTTTATTTTCAGAGACTCTAAACTTTTCTTTTTTAAGTATTTTACTATGTTTCTAATTTCTTTGTCAGTGAGAGGAGGTTGATTTCTTTGATTTACTGCTGAAAGTAAAGAGTAAACCTCGTCTTCATTAAGACCATCTGCAAAAAGCGATCCGGCTATACGTACCATGCTTATATTCCTTGCTCCTTCTGGAACTCCTTGATATAACCTTCTTAATTCGGCACTCTTTAGCTTTTCAAAGAGTTCTTCAAATGTATAATTGTTTTCACTTTCTGGGATATTTTTGACTTCATATGCTTTTTCACACAATGAAGGTTTGTCACTAAAAGTTTCGTTACTAAGACTTGAGCTATGATTGTAAGATATATGTTTCTGTTTTAGTTGGATTATTCTTGGAAGAATTGAGCTAAAGCTTGCTGGTTCTTTAAGTTCGTCGATGAAACATTTCCAACGATAGAGTTTACCACTTGGATGAGTTGAACCAGGTAGGATTATTATGTTTCCTTCTCCTTTGAGTTCGATTTTATCGTCTATTCTCTCTGAGGGAACGTACATGTCATTGCTGATTTTAAAGTAGTAATGGAATCCTTTTCCAGACTTAGCGATCCAGGTTTTGACATCTTTTAGCCAATTGGGAACTATTTGGCTATCAATGTCAATAACTACATAGCCTGATACTCTGCCAAGGACACAAGCAAGATTTAAGTTTTCAGACGTAAACCATTTTATGAGATCTTTTTCAGTTACTCTTTCCTTTTGATACTTTTTCCAAGGGATTATGGGGACTTTATCTTTTTCTTTAGCAGGGATTACATTGAAGCCAACTTCTTTGAGGTAAAATAGGGCTAATTTTAGTTTTTTGTTGTAGCTTGAGGTATCGAGATCGAAGTCAAGCAAAGTAGTCTTGGATAAGATAGGTCTATCCTTGCTGAGTTTTTGATGTTTTTTTGTTATCATATTGACACCTCTTTAAAAGGTTTTAAGTTTTTTCCCATCTAGGGGAAAGAAAGAAAAAACTTTTCAATGAGATTTAGACTGAACTTGATTCTTTCTCTTTACAATAAAGTTTAAACCGTCTTAGCTATAAAATTTCTCATAGCTAAATCTCTAAGCCATTTTGGCTATGAGATTTAGCTATGACTGAATCTCTAAGCCATTTTGGCTATGAGATTTCTCCATAGCTAAATCTCTAAGCCATTTTGGCTATGAGATTTAGCTATGACTAAATCTCTAAGCCATTTTGGCTATGAGATTTCTCCATGATCCTTAAAACTATCTTTTGAATTAAAGAAAAACCGTAAGAAGTTTGAGAAAATCTTTGATAGTTTTTGCTTATTATTTATGGGGATAATTTCTCAAACTTCAAACTTAGTTGATCGAATTTGATTCTAATAAGTTAATAAAAACCCCATAGGAGGTTACTAATGATCAGAGGAGAATCACAAGAAAGAGAGCAAAGGGAAGGATACACTAATAGAAGACATAGAAGGTCTAGACCTGAAATACCAGAATTTCTACTAAATCTCTTATCTTCTTCCGAAGAACAAGAAGATAACTTTCAAACATCCGGTAGAACCTCTAGAAGTAGAAACTCTAGAGGACCTAGATATATTCACCAGGAAATCCCTGTCAGTGGTGAAATTCCGAGAGAATACCTTGAAATGTGCGATACCAGAACAGGAGAAATCTTCCTCGTCCCAAAAGGACGATTCGGAAGATTTAAAAGAGCTATTAAGAAGATAGTTAATTACTACAAATACAGAAATAAACAAATCTTTTGCACCCATTACTGCATCTACACTGTAAGAACGCTTACTACCGAGGAAAGAAATCGCTTCCTTAGTAACCTCAGAAAGTATAAAAGCATAAACAACCTTGATCTCCACTACGTTCTCTTTCTCTCAGTTTACAGAGATGAAGCCTCAGGAACCCCTTACTTCTACATCTATAACCTAGTAATGTTCTGCACTCAACCAAAGTTTCCAGCTATGTATCGCATCCAAAAATGGTGGCCTCAAGAACCTGACGTAATACTTGGCTATCACAAAGGTATAAAAAGAACAAAATTGAAATCTACAAGAGCCCTACTCGAAAATCTTGAACCCTTCTACAATGATTCGTTTGAGTACTTTGACCTCGCTAAAAATAGGATAAAATCATTCTTTACC
>JAWBTN010000105.1:0-3941 GCA_039000415.1 Candidatus Aenigmatarchaeota archaeon
ACAATTATCAGAAACTAGCAAAAAGGGGTAGGATTCCTCCTTTGCAAGCTATAGTTGAATCAAACGTACTCACAAACCAAATAGTTTCTGCTTTGGCAATAGGTACATGGGTGGGTGGTAGGACTGGTGTAAGTCAAAGGTTAGAAAGAGGTAGTTTCGTTAAAACTATCTCACACATGAGGAATGTTCTTTCCCCCTTAACTTCAACTCAAGAACATTTCAGTGCAAGAGAGCTTCATCCAACCCACTTCGGAAAATTGTGCACCAGCGAAACTCCTGAAGGTGCAACTATAGGATTGAGGAAATATTTAGCTATAATGGCTGAGATCACAAAGGGCTTGGATGAAAGAGAGAGAAAGAATTTTTTGTCATTGATTGAGAAGAAGGTGATGTAATGGCTGATGTGTTTCTCGACGGAATGTTCATAGGAAAAACGAACAAACCTGAAGAATTTGTCAAAGAAATAAGGGAAATGAGGAGAAAAGGTTTAATTTCGTATCAAGTTAATGTAGCTTACCATGAATATTTAGATGAAGTTAGAATTTTGACTGATAGCGGTAGGATAAGAAGGCCTTTGATCATTGTTGAAAATGGAAAACCGAAACTCACACAAGAACATATTCAAAAGATTAAAGCCGGTTTGATGAAATGGGAAGATTTAATAAACAATGGTATTATAGAGTACCTTGATGCTGAAGAAGAGGAGAATTGTTTAATTGCTTTGAGGGAAGAGGAGCTTACACCAGAACACACGCATTTGGAAATAAATCCGGCTGTGATTTTGGGATTTTCCACATCTTTTATACCATACCCAGAATTCAACAGAGGAGACAGAGTTAACTATGGGGCAAAAATGATCGGCCAATCTATGGGTCTTTTTGCCACTAACTACTTGAACAGAGTGGATACAAAATCGAACGTGATGATTTATCCACAAGTACCATTAGTACAAACACATGCGCACAAAGTTGCTGGTTATGAAAACCATCCAAACGGATGTAATGTAATAGTAGCTGTTGCTTGTTATCAAGGTTATAACATGGAGGATGCTATAATCATAAACCAAGCTTCGATTCAAAGAGGAGTTTTCTGGTCTTACATGTTCAGGACCTATGAAGCTGAGCAGAAGAGGTACATGGGTGGTCAAGAAGACATCATAGGAATACCTGAGCCTGGTGTAAGAGGTTATGCAGGAGAAGATGCTTACAAACATCTTCCAGAAGATGGTATAGTTAATCCTGAAACAGAGGTTGGCTCTGATGAAGTTTTGGTTGGTAGAATTTCTCCACTCAGATTCTTGGGAAGTATGGATCAATTCATAACAGGAATAGAAAATATAAGGGAGACTTCAGTTAGACTAAGACATGGTGATCAGGGTATAGTGGATAAAGTTTACATAACTGAAACTGTTGATGGCACAAAATTAGTTAAAGTAAGGGTAAGAAGTTTAAAAATACCTGAGATTGGTGATAAATTTGCTAGTAGGCACGGGCAAAAAGGTGTGATAGGATTAGTTTTGCCTCCGGAAGATATGCCATTCACTGAAAGTGGAATAATTCCTGACATAATATTTGATCCACACGGAATACCTTCTAGGATGACTGTTGGCCAATTATTAGAACCATTAGCAGCTAAGGCTGCAGCTTTATCTGGAAAAATAATATATTCCCCAGCCTTCAATCCAACGCCTGAAAAAGAAATAAGGGAAATTTTAAGATCTTACGGCTTCAAAGATGATGGAAAAGAAGTGATGATCGATGGTAGAACTGGGAAGAAATTTGAAGCTGAAATCTTCATAGGACCGTGTTTCTACCAGAAATTAGATCATCTCGTATCTAACAAAATACATGCGAGGTCGAGAGGTCCTGTAACTTTGCTTACAAGACAACCAACAGAAGGAAGGAGTAAAGAAGGTGGCTTGAGATTGGGAGAAATGGAAAAAGATGTTTTGATAGCTCATGGTGCTGCACTTGTTTTGAAAGAAAGATTTGATTCTGACAAAGCTATAATACCGATATGCGTTGAGTGTGGTATGGTTGCCATAGTGGATAGAATTAAAAACAGGAGATATTGTCCTTTATGTGGTGAGAGTAAGATAATTGATGTGGAGATGAGTTATGCTTTTAAGCTCATGTTAGATGAACTCAAAAGCATGTTGATTTATCCTAAAATTGTTTTGAAGGAGGAGTGAAATGAAAGTTGGAAGAATAGAATTTAGCATACTCAACCCTGAAATTATAAGGAAAATGGCAGTTGCCAAAATAACAAAAACTGAGCTCTATGATCAAGAAGGGTATCCTATAGAAGGAGGTCTGATGGATCCAAGATTGGGAGTTATAGATCCTGGAGTAAGATGTAGGACGTGTGGAGGAACTATAGGAGAATGTCTTGGTCACTTCGGTGTACTTGAACTCACTAGGCCTATAATTCATGTTCATTACGCAAAATTCATATTCACACTTTTAAAAATGTTCTGCAAGAAATGTGGAAGGATTTTGATAGAAGAGAAAGATTTGGAAAAAGTGAAAAGCGAAAAGCTTCCGTTCAAAGAACTTGCAAAAATGATAAAGAAGAAGTGTCCATATTGTGGAGTGAATCAAGGAAAATTAAAGTTCATCAAACCTTATACTTTCGTTGAAGATAATGAAATGCTCAATCCTATCCAAATCAGGGAGAGGTTGGAAAAGATAACAAACGATGATTTAAACACGATAGGATTCAAGAACATGAGGCCAGAGTGGCTAGTTTTAACAGTTTTACCAATACCTCCTGTGACAGTTAGACCTTCCATAACGCTTGAAACTGGTGAAAGATCTGAAGATGATTTAACTCACAAGCTTGTTGATATAGTTAGAATAAACGAAAGGTTGAAAGAAAATATCGATTTGGGAGCACCAGATTTTATCATAGAAGATCTTTGGGAACTCCTTCAGTATCACGTCAGCACTTATTTTGATAATGAACTTTCAGGTGTACCACCTGCAAGACATAGATCTGGAAGAATTCTGAAAACCATTTCTCAAAGATTAAAAACGAAAGAAGGAAGATTCAGGGGAAACCTTGCTGGAAAAAGGGTTAACTTTTCTGCAAGAACTGTGATAAGTCCTGATCCTTTGATAAATTTAGATGAAGTAGGCGTTCCAGAGATCGTAGCAAGGGAATTAACAGTTCCTGTTAGGGTAAACGAGAAGAATTTGGAGGAGATGAAGAAGTTGGTGATGAACGGGAGTGAAATTTGGCCTGGTGCGAACTATGTCATAAGGCCTGATGGTAGGAGGAAAAGGATAACTGAATTGAATAAAGAAGAGATATGTAAGGAACTTGCTCCGGGTTACATAGTAGAGAGACATATAAAAGATGGTGATGTTTCTCTTTTCAACAGACAACCTAGCTTACACAGGATGAGTATGATGGCTCATAAAGTTAAAGTTATGCCTTTCAAGACTTTTAGGTTGAACACGGCGGTTTGTCCTCCCTACAATGCTGATTTTGATGGAGATGAAATGAATCTACACATACCACAAACAGAAGAAGCACAAGCTGAGGCTTTGAGTTTGATGGAAGTTCATAAACATATAAGAAGTCCTAGGTTCTCCGGTCCGATAATAGGTGTCACAAGAGATTGTCTTTCTGGTTTATACTTGTTGACTAAAGGTGAAAAGAAGTTTGATAGGGAGGAATTTGTTGATTTGATAAGAAAAGTTGATCCGAAAATAGAAATTCCAAACAAACAAACTATGACTGGAAAAGAAATATTCAGTTTGTTCTTGCCAAAAGATTTTTCTATTCAACACAAATCGAAAAGTGGAGAAATGGTTGTGATAAAAAATGGTGAACTCATATCTGGTGTAATAGATAAAGCTGCCCTGGGAGAAGAAGATGGGAAGATAATAGACAAAATGGAAAAAGAGTATGGAAGTGAGTTTGTAAGTGATTTCATA
>JAWBTN010000106.1:0-3928 GCA_039000415.1 Candidatus Aenigmatarchaeota archaeon
TATCGATTTGTTTCAAGCCCTATGTTTGTTAAACTACTGTTAGTCACGTTTTTAAGATAAATACCTGTACCCCAATTACTGATCCTACAATCTTTTATGGATAAGTTTGTAATTACAGAAGAGTCTACACCACAATATATTCCGTAAGTATTAGAATTGTATTCCCCATCTATTAAATTATTTTGGCAGTCTAAAGTAATATTGTTAGCTGAAATATTAATGCAGGCTGTAGAAGAAGAGCCTAGAATGCTTTGGTTTAAGCAGTAATAAGTATTTGGTTGGTTTAGGTCTGAGCAGGAAGAGATGTATTGCTGGCAAGGACTTGGAGCTTCGTACTTGTTGCTTAATGGTAAGTAGTCTATGTTGTTATCTGCTAAAGTGTAAGGTTCATCGCAAAATCCATCTTTATCAGCATCTGTGCAAGTATCAGAATAGCCGTTATTAGTGAAATTTGTCCAGTAGTTACCTCCTATTTCATTGCCAGCTGAATAGATTCTTGTTCCTGATTGCTTAGTAGTGTTCCAGTAGTTGGAATAGATTGTTCCTTCGAAGTAGAAGTTTATTGTGTTGTTAAATAGATTGTTGTAGATTAGGTTTGATTCTGATTCGTAGAGATAAATTCCGTACTCTGTATTGTCTTGAATTATTGAATCTTTGATTGAGTTGTTGGAGCTGGAGACGAAGTAGATGCCGTTATTGTTGTTGTAAGATGTTATGTTGGAGAGGGAGTTGTTGGAGCTGGAGTAGAGGTAGATGCCTCTTGAGTTGTTGTAAGATGTTATGTTGGATAAAGAGTTGAAGTTGGAGTTGGTCCAAAGGTAGATGCCTGAGGCTGAGTTGTTGTATGCTGTTATTTGAATGAGAGTGTTGTTGGAGCTGTATTCGAGGTAGATGCCTCTATAAAAGTTGCTTATTATACAATTTTTGATAGTGTTATTTTTTGTTGATGAGTCTGTTAAGTAAATGCCGTAAGTGTCAGTAGTAGCGTTGCTGCTGATGCTGAAGCCTAGGCAGTCTAAGGTAGTATTCTGTACACCTGACTGGAAGTTAATGCCGTTTACACCAGCTTTGCCGATGTTTTCTGCTAGGCAGTAGACCTTGTTGCTTTGGGTAATTGTGTAAGGTATTGTGCTGTTGTCTATGTAGTAGTCACAATAAGAAGTTTTTACTGTTATGTTTCTTGCTGTTGTGTCTATGGTTAAGTTGAAGTTGAGGTTGCCTTCTGAGTCTGTTTGTTGGGTGTAGGTAAGCTGGCTACCGTTGTAGATGGAATATTCAGCATTAGGTATTAGGCCTGTTAAGTTGTAGAAAGCTGTTATTGTTGTAGAAGATTGCTCTTCCCATTTTATTTCTAGTTGAGTCCACTCTAATAATTTTCTTGTTATTGTTGCTGCTTGTGATACAGAAGTTTTAAGCCATAACTCTAAATCTGTTCTGTTGTTGTAGTTGAACCAGCTTGATGTATCGGAGAAATAGATTGTTCTTGCTGAAGTGAAGTTTGTTTGGGTGAAATTGTTGGTTGAGGGAGCGTCTTTTAAGTAATAGTCGTAATTAGTGTTTGAATGGAAAGAGCTTCCTGTTATGGAGTTGTTGGAGCTGTTATAGATGTAGATGCCGTTATTGTTGTTGTATGCTGTTATTTGAGATAGAGTGTTATTGGAGCTGGAGTCGAGGTAGATGCCGTAATAGAAATTGCTTATTATGCAGTTCTTTATTGTATTATTTTTTGTGTCAGTTGTTAGATAGATTCCGTAAGTGTCTGAAGTAGAGTTGCTGGTTATGGTGTAAAATAAGCAGTCTAATGTAGTGTTTTGTATGCCTGAAGCAAAGTTTATGCCGTTAACACCAGGCCAGCCTATATTCTCAGCTAAGCAATAAACTTTGTTGCTTTCTGTTATTGTATATGGTAGAGATGAATTATCTATAAAGACATCACAAAAAGCTTGTACTTTAATTTCATGTTCAGAATTAAGGTAGATAGTAAAAGATGGTAAATTTCCTTCAGAATCTGTTTGGAAAATGTAAGTTAATACCGAGTTGTTGTAGATTAAATAGTAGCTGTTTGGACTTAGTCCAGAAATGTTGTAGAAAGCTGTTATTGCTGAAGAAGAAGAATCGTTCCATATCATTAAAGATTTTTCCCAGCTTATTAGTTTTCTTGTTATTGTTGCTGCTTGTGATACAGAAGTTTTAAGCCATAGATTTAAATCTGTTCTGTTATTATAGTTGAACCAGCTTTTGCTATCACCGAAAGAAATTTTTCTTGCGTCAGTAAAATTAGTGTTCCTGAAATTATTTCTAATTACAACATAATAATTAAAACCAGTTAAACTATAATCAATAGTATTACTCAATATAGAACCACCGATGAATTCGTTGTCATAATTATTGCCTTCTAAGTTGACTCCATTCCCATTGTTTCTTACTATATTTGATTCAAAAGTGTTGTTATGATACCCTGTAGAACAAAATCCAAAACCACAACCTATAGCTGTATTGTTTATAAAATTAAGGAAGTTTGCTCTCACGCTAAAGCAGTCATGAACACAACTTATTGCAGTATTGTTAACAAAAGTATTATTGGAAGCTCCTGCATAGAAGCAGTCATAAAAATTACTCACGTTACAATTCTTTACTGTATTGTTTATTGTGTTGCTTCCTCCCAAATAAACTCCAGAAGTGCTAGAGGTATCGTTGCTATTAAGATCATAACCTTGACAGTCTAGAGTTGAGTTTTGAACGCCTGAAGCAAAAGTTATAGCAGTTTGGCCATTAATACTACCAGAAGAATTCAGGCAATAATAAGTGTTGCTCTGGCTTATAGTATAAGGCAGCTGAGAGGAAGCGTTTATGTAGACTTGGCAAGAAGAAGGATCGTAAGCATAAGCTTTTTGTCCAGCAAATTCAAACTCTAAAACAACATAACCAGCTCTGAACATTTTGTTTATAAAGTAGCCAGTTTCATCGCAAGAATAATCTTTAATCAAAAACTTTTTCACTCTTATTGAGTCTTCCTCTTTAAGTTGAGAATAATTGTAAGTTTTGTTTAGCTCGTCAATTAACTGTAAACTGCTCTTTAAGGAATTGTCCCCACATTTTAAATCCAAAAATTCCATCTCATCAAATGTTTTCTCGTCATCCTTGAGCATTTCCTTCCAGTTTGCGTTTGGCGAGCTAATAACCAAATCTGCTTTTCCTGTAGTATTGAAAGCAACTGTCCAGGTTTCTCCATCTCTAAGGTAAGTGTATGGGTTAAGTATTATTATGCTTATTTCAAAAACTTGCTCAGAAAGATAAGGTATTAACCACTCAACCCTTTCTATTAGCTCATCATTATCCAAATCCAGAAGCTTAACCTTAAAGCTCTCGTTAAAAGTAACATCAATTCTTTCGCTATTAACAAACCAATAAAGCCTAACAGCTTTTCTAGGAGATTTTTCTATTTCTGTATAGGCCAAAACGTTTTCATAATGTAAAGAAGAATTTACCTTAACGATTTTCTTATATTTATCTAAAACTTCTTCGTAAGCATGAGGAGCTTCTGTATAATAAGTTAAAACATACTCTTTTGTTTCTTTTGCCTTAAGCTTATCTTTTAGTCTTTTTCCCTCAAGCTTAGTTTTGTTTTCTTTTTCCTCAAGAGTTATGTCAAATGAATTTTCAGGTAATTCTAAATCAAAATCCATCTCAACTTCTTTTTCAATTGGATTTATTACCCTTAAAACTTTTTTCCATTTTACTGGCTTGTTTATCTCAGCCTTTCCTTGCTCTATGCTAACAACAGTTAAAGTAATGTTTCGAGTTAAAATTTCCTCAGTAACGTTTTCAATTTTTTCCAAAACTTCAAAAATTGTTAATTCTTCTTTTCCTTCGTACTTTAAAATTGCGGAATAATTTCCTTTTTCAAAAAGCTTGAAATAAATTTCGC
>JAWBTN010000107.1:0-3910 GCA_039000415.1 Candidatus Aenigmatarchaeota archaeon
AGTTAGCAAAGAAGTCATAGATTTGATTAAAGAATATTGCGAAAAATACAGAGTTACTGATCCTAAAGAAAAGGTATTCAGACACACCAGATCGTGGTATTACAAGATATTGAAGAAAACTCTAAATGCTTTAGGTATAAAAAAGAAAAGAATTTTGCACGGATTTAGGCACTCTTTCGGAATCTTTGGGGTAAAAGAAGGAACAACAACAGAAGATTTGTTGAGATTGCAAAAGCTTATGGCACATTCAAATATTCAAACTACAATCGAATACGCCAAAATCAAGGAAATGGGTGAACAAGAACTAGCAGAAAAAATATCAAAGCGACTCAAAGAAATTCATTCTTCCATATAACTAATTAGTTCACAGTAGTTCACTTAAATAACAAATGCTAATTATATAACAGGTGTTGTGTATGGTTTATAGAAAGAGAGATGTTGTTGTAAAAAGTGTTGTTTTGACCAAGAAGCTAGACGAAGAAGTGAAAGTGTTTTTACAGTATTACGGTTTGAGTTTTTCGGAAGTTGTCCGATCAGCGCTTATTGAGTTCTTAAAAGGAAAGGAGAGGGTTAAAGCAGAAATGATGGAGGATATAGTTGCGCAACAGCAAAGCAATTCATCTGGGCAAATTCATTCTTCATAAATCCCTTTTCCAACTCTTATAGCTTCTTTCTCTTCAAGATCCTTTTTAAGCTTTTCTAAATTTTCCTGAAGGTTTTTTTCGAATTCCACATCATCTTTAAGGCAACTCCCTAAGTAACTTTCAAACTTCAAGATTATGTTTTTCTTGACCAATCCTGTTATAACCAAAAAATAATGCCTTACTACACCACTTTCCATTCTGCTTATTATCTCTGCCCTTAAGCTTGTTTCACCATTCGCTTTTAATTCCTTTATCAAATCATCTAATGTTAAAAATCTTAAAACTACCACATCAAACACCTAGTTTTTGAAAACAATCATTACACACCCAACCGTTTATTTTTTTATCTTTTGTTTTTATTGTCATACGGTAGAAATTCGTTTTTTCCATTATGGTATTCACATTTATTATCAAACTAGAAGAAATAAATTTAACTTGCTTTTTGCAAATTAAACATTCTATTAAATACTCGTGCATAATATTAAATTGATTTAAAAGTATTTAAATTTATCTCTATTGTTCTTATTCTTTTGTTCATTCAATCACCTTATCTGAAATACTTCAACATCCACCGATAGTATTCATACAGCTCCAGCAACTTTTCGGCTAAAAACAGAAAATCTTCCTTGTTTTCCTCTTCCTTAATTTTATCGATGTATTTTTCCAATTCTTCGATTCTTTTTGTGAGTTGTTCCCTATACCAAGTGTATTTCATTCCAACCACACCATAAGCTCATACAACCTCAATTTTAAAGCCAATTTGTAAAGGAAGGTTTCTACAGGTTTCCCCTGATTGTATCCTTCCCACACCATTAAGATGAGAGATTTCATTCTTTTGCCCTCCAAAGCAATAAGTTTCCTTTTCCTGCTGATTTACTTTCAACCATATCGTGTTTTTTCAACCTTTTTAAATAAGCGTAAACTGTGACTCTTGAAATTTTTGTTTTTTTACTTATCTCTTCTGAAGTGGCCCAACCACCTTTTTTCTTCAAATAATTATAAACATCAAGTTGACTCATACATCTACTCCTGCCATCTTTTGCCAAACTTTTTATTTAAAAACCATTCTATTAGACCAAAAAGAAATAAAACTCCTGTCACAAGAAAGTAAATTCCTAATAAGAGATAGTAGATTTCACTAAATTGAAACCAAAAAGCAGTAAATATTCCAGCAAAACCTATGCTCAAATGGCTTAAAATCATTTCAATAAGTCTTACATACATTTTAGCTTTCATTTGTTATCACCTTTATTTTCATCAAATATTTTTCTCGCCCGCCGTCTTTTTCTCCATCCACATTTCTGGAGTTATTAAATCAGAATGTTTTAAATGAGCAATTGCATATGGCTCTGGTGTCGGTAAGTTGTTCATCTCTCTCCACTTCTTCCACAAACAAGCCAAAAACACCTTGACTACTTTCCTCCTTGCGTGATTGTGGATGTGCATCTTATTCCAATCAGGATGCTTTTGTTTTGCCTCTTCCTTAAACCTATCGTAAAGCTTTCTCCCAAAGCATTTAAACTTTATAAAACTTTGCCCGATTTTCCAACAAAATGACTTGAGCCTTAAATTGTAAGGAAGTTTTTCTCCTCTCTTCCTTTCACTTCCAGGATACAAACCGCAGTACTTCCAAAGTGAAGAAGGATGCTCTGCTTTCAGGATCACTTCGTCAAGCCAAGCTATTATTCCGCTAGCCAAAACACCGCCTATTCCTCTCACATAGTTCAAGAATTCTTTCCTTAACTTGTGGTTTTTGCTCCAAACATCCAACCTTTTTTGTAGCTCTTTTTCCGTCTCGTAAAGCTTGTTGTGGAACCAAATCAAATTTTCTATTTCGGAGAAAATCGCATTTTTAACCTGGGTTTCAAACCCACCGTGGCTCGCATCAACAAATTGGGTTTCAAGTTCTTTCTGGCTCGCATCCCTACAATGGGTTTCAATTTCATAGTGGCTCGCATCACCTTGATGGGTTTCACTCTCAACCTGGCTCAAAACAAATTTCTTCACAAATTCGCTGTATTTTTTCATGCCTTTTACTCCTTTTTGGTTTTCCGCTTCTTCCAAGAGTTTTAACGCATAGGAAGGATGGGTTTCATCAAAGAAGTGGCTCGCACTAGAAAGATGGGTTTCAAAGTTAAAATGGCTCGCACCCTCACCCTGGGTTTCAACCAAAATGTGGCTCGCATAAACATTATGGGTTTCAATTCTCTCGTGGCTCGCATCACTTCTATGGGTTTCACAACTAAAATGGCTCGCATCATTCTCCTGGGTTTCAACGCGACAGTGGCTCGCATAAGGTTGATGGGTTTCAAGTTTTCTTTGGCTCGCACCTCTACCATGGGTTTCATTTTCCGGTTGGCTCGCACTAGATTTGTGGGTTTCAATTATTCCGTGGCTCGCATCCCCTATTTGGGTTTCAAACCCTTTCTGGCTCGCATTTCGAATATGGGTTTCAATCCGAAACTGGCTTTTCAAATATTCCTTTATCTTTTCCTTGTTTTCCCTAACCCAACACACCAAACGGTTAAAAGTTTCTACCCTAATTTTTTGAATGTCGTAATAGTTTTCGATCAACTGCCTTATTTCATAAGATCTCATTCAATCACCTCCTTTTTTACTATTCGCTCTTTAGGTTCTGTTGTGAGAAATAGTAAGAAATAAATTATAAGATTTGCTATAAAAAAATAGTATGAAACATCATCACTCTTGTAAAACCCAGAAAGCAAAAAAACCAACGAAACCAGTGCCATGAACATAAAAAACAGATTTTTGTCATAATTTTTTTCAACAAACTTTAGTGTTTTTCTTTTCATTTCAACCACCTTTCTTTTCCCTCTTCGGCAATTTTTCTTTCGGCAAAACTTCTAAATGCATCACTTTTCTCAAGTAGTTTTGCGGGATGAAAACCCGCAAAGAAATGCTTCCAGTTGTTGTCAAGGAAATTTTTGCTGGCAACTCGAGAGTTTTCTTTTTTGCTTTTGTCGTTTCAGTTTTCTTCATTTCTTGCGTTTTTTTGGTCCATTCTTCAAACTTGTTGGTTTGGCCGCAAAACTTACAAGTGTAGAAAGCTTTAAATTCTTCAAAGATGTTTTCTTCAAAACAATTGGGACAAATCAGTTTCATACACCACTGCCTCCCTGAGCTTCCTCTAAACTCGGGAACCTCATAGGAAGCTTACTGTTAAAGGTTTTTAAGAAAAAAAGGAAATGCTTTGAACTAAAAGAAGGATGCAGGGGGTGGGATTCGAACCCACGAAGGCACTAACC
>JAWBTN010000108.1:0-3877 GCA_039000415.1 Candidatus Aenigmatarchaeota archaeon
ACTTGGTTAATTCCAAAGCTTCTATTAACATAGGAATCGTTACCTTCTATATAACTTATAATTACTTGACTTTCAGTTATGTTAGGTCCTTGTATTGCTGAAGTATTGAAAGCGTTAGCAGGTTCTCCGTTTTCGATTTGCCATTTGAAGTAGTTGTCTGTTCCTATATCATCGCAACTAAAGTCGTGAACTTCAACAAAACATTTCCCTTGAGTTGGTATTCCAGGAGTTCCCACAATTACATAACTTCCTTTGTAAATCCATGTAGCTTGATTATCCTTGCTTATGAACAGGGAGCAGTTTATTGTGTCTCCTTCTTGATCGTAAATATCTATAGTATAGTTGTAGACTCTTGTCCATCCTCCTTCTTCTGGAGAAACACTTGCATTTTCAGCAATAGAATAAACATTCTCTAGCCAGAACCAATTCTCATAAATTGTTGAGTTTGAATTGAAGTATTCTTTACTTGAATTTAACCTAATTGACCAATAACCTTCTTTTTTATTAGTTGAATCCCAAGTGCAATTGTACCATCCTTGATAGCTATTATTTACTGGCAAGCAAGATTCCCAAATTAACAATGGTGATCTTAATTCAACTGTATAACTACTTGCATTAATAACAGGATTCTCATCTTCTCTGTAAGCTGAGCAATCGCTTAAAGTAGTGAAGTTAATCGGAATTAATTGTGTAACATTATAAACTGAACCAAAGCTTGGTTGGGTTAATTGATTTTTTAACTGGCCTTTAATCTCGAAAGTTCTTGGAGTCATGTTCTTTACTTCATAACAATTATCTAGGCTGCCACCTTTCCAGTATTGTGTTCCTACCGAATAGCTACAATTTGGATCAAAATTGTAAGTAACATAACCAGAAGAGTTTGTTGTCAAGTATCTTGTATAATCCCAGCTGTTTGGATCACTTGCATTAGTTGTAAACCAAATGCTTGCGTTAACATTAGCAGGAACATAACTGTTGTTATCTTTGTCTTTTATCCTAAAAACAAAGACTCCTTCTTTTAGACCTTCTCTTTCTATACTAACAGGCTCTACAATCTCGCTTGTCGGAAATTCTATATCATCTGGGTTTACTGTCACGCTATCAGAAGCTTCTGCTCTATAGCTCCAAACATCAGAAACATTCCATTTGTAAGCTCTTGTTCCTATATGCTGGCAATTAAAGTTATGTTGAGTGAAGCTTATTTCAGTCCATTCAGAGCATGTTGGTGCTGCACAAATAGTTGAATTAACTAGCTGATAACCTGAGCCAAAATCTATCCATAAGCTTATGTTCAACCTTTCAAAACCAAGTTCAGAAATTCCTTGGTCTATGTCTCTTACTTGAGCGGAGAAAGTCCAAAGTTCACCCCATCCTCCTGGGTTTACCGAGTCTGAAGTTGTTACTGACAAGCCTTGAATTTCTGGGTTTGTTACTAGGACAGAAGCGTTTATTTTTGTTTTGAGTTCAGAGCTTTCATAAAACTCTTTTGATGCTTGCATTGTTGCATTATAATAACCAAGGCTCCATGTTAAGCTTGAGATAAAGCTACAATTGTACCAACCATTTCCTTCATCGTTTACACCAACATCATCTGGGCAACCATAGCTAAAAACTCCTTTCACAGTTTTTATTCTTACTTCTGCTCCACTCACTAAACCACAATCATCGCTAACATTACCTCTCAACAAAATAGTATCAGTAGCTCTCCTGAAAGTTTCATTGTTTGGTCTTTGAATTTCTACTTGAAGAGGATAGGTTGTTGTGTTTAAGAAGAAAACTGATGAATTAGTTGTTTTATAACATGTAGAACCAAACTCTACTTTCCATCTTAAGGGGCCAATTTTGTAGTTACATCTTGGCGAGCTTGGGAAGATGTCTGTTAAGTAACCTCCTGTTTCTGTTCCTACTGTTATAGTTTTATCTACTGTATAGCTATTAATATCATAGGGATTTGTAGTTACATAAAATCTTGCAGTTCCAGGCTCGCTACTAACTGCAAGATTTCTATCTGTATCGATAACTTGAACTCTTAGTGTAGCGTTGCTTTGGGAAGGAGCTATGCTTCTATTAACTACACTATTGTTTCCCTCAACATAAATTAAGGAAATATCATCCCTTTCTAAGGTTAAGCTTATTGTTGTGCTGTTTGTTTTATCGTCTGCATAAGTTGTTGGATCGTCTGTAGCGTTGAACATAAACTCCCAAACTTGATTTTCTCCAAGGTTTAAATCATCGCAAGTAAAGGTTCTTGTGAAGTTTAATACTTGACTTACTATGCCAGCAGGTTTTGTTAAGGGCGAACCAAATTGAATCCAAGTTTCGCTTCCTACCCTTCTCCTCCATAGCCATACTCTTACATCATCTCTATCTTCATCAGTAACGTTAACAGAAAAAGTATACCATTCTCCCCATCCTCCTTGAGTATTGTTAACGCTTGGGTTTGTTAAAGTTGGAGCGGTTTCTATCCAGAAATTGTTGTTTCCTATAACAACAGAAGGATTGTAGTATTGTTTCGATGAGTTGAACTTTATATTGTAAAATCTTGCAGGCATTAGTATTGGTGAAGAAGTGTTGAAAGTACAATTGTAATAGCCTAGACCTTCGTTTAAAATTGGGGAACAAACGAATTGTTGCCCAGTTTCAGAATGTATGGAAATGAAGTTTACACTTACACTCTCGTTCAAAACTTCCCAAGAGCAATCTGAGCTAACATAACCTCTTATCGTTACGTTTTCTCCTCTTTTATATTCTACTCCATTTAATGGCTGTAAAATCGAATTGCTCAAGTCACCGATTATATAGGTAGTGAAATTGCTTGAAGCATTTGTATTCATATAGCAAGAATCAGTCACTCCAGCTATCCAGTATTGTTTTCCTGTTGAGTAAGAGCAATCTGGGTTAAAGTAATAGCTTGCATTTCCTAAGCTGTCTGTTTGGTTTACTATATCGAGCTGATAATTAGAATTGTCATGAGTAACCCAGAAGCTTACGTTTACGTTAGAAGCATAGCTTAGGTTTTCCAAATCAAAAACGTTTACAGCTAACCTTACAACTTGATTTATTCCAGAGCTTCTATTCACATAACTATCATTACCAGCTATATAACTAATCAAAACCTGAGATTCAGTTATATTTGGCCCTTGAAACTCTGAAGTATTATAAGTATTGCTAGGTTCTCCATTTTCAATTTGCCACTTAAACCATTTTGCCTTACTTACAATCCATTCTTGACCTTCTGGTTTGTCTATATCTTCACATGTAAAATCATGCAAAGCAACCCAACAAGTTCCTTGTGTAGGAATTCCAGGACTTCCTTGAATTATATAACTTCCTTTATACTCCCAAGTCTGCTTGTTATCCTTGCTAATAAACAAAGAGCAGTTTATTGTATCTCCTTCTTGATCGTAAACTTCAATCGAATAATTAAAAACTCTTGACCAACCTGCTTCGCTTGGAGAAACGCTTGCGTTTTCAGCAACACTATAAATGTTTTCAAGCCAGAACCAGTTTACAAACATTGTTTCGTTTAAGTTATAATCTGGAAGCTTGCTTGCAGTCAAGTTTATACTCCAATAACCTTCTTTTTTATTAGTCGAATCCCAAGTACAATTATACCAACCATCGTATTCATTGTTTAAAGGCGAGCAAGTTTCCCATTCGCCATAAGGTGATCTTAACTCGATTTGAGCTAAAGGATAAGTTGCGTTTGCTATTAAACCTTCTCCTGGGCAATCAGAAGTTGTGTTAAATCTTATCAAGATTTGCTGAGTAACGTTAAAGATTTGCTGATAATAAGGTTGCAAAATGTTAACTTTTATTTGTCCGCTTATGTTATACTCGGGAGGAGCATAAGGTCCTCCTATCCTTTGAGTATAGT
>JAWBTN010000109.1:0-3854 GCA_039000415.1 Candidatus Aenigmatarchaeota archaeon
GGAAAAGGAGAAGAAGCATTATATCTTACAGTTCCATAAACATCTCCACAATTCCCGTTTCTACAAATAACAGTAGCATTAACCCAAAAACTATAATTTTGAGAAATTGTGTAAGATAGTGGAGGTGAAGTTAAGTTTACTTCTAAATAACCTATAGGACTAGGACATATTCCTATATGATCATAAATTATATTAAAAGGTGAAGAAGTTCCGTTTCTATAAACAAATTCTAAACAATCTTTAGATTGGTATTTTGTGTTTGGAAATACATTATCTCCTGCAACATCTGTAGTAATCCAAACAGGGTTTTCCCAACTTCCAGAATTATTCCTGTAAATCAAATTCCATCTTTTATTATTTGTAGTATCGTTTTGCTGCCATAAAACAACAGGATAGCCTAAAGAATTTACTGTTAAGCTTGGATATTGAGCTTTACTCAAATCTATTATAGTATCTATTCTTTCTCCAGTCCAAGTTGAACCATAATCAGAGCTTGAGTTAAAATATATTTTATCATCTGAAGAATAATAGGAAACGTAAACTTTGCTTCCGTTATGAGTTATGCTCGGCACATAGAAAATTGGAAAATTTGTTGACATAATTAAATATTTCACAGGAGACCAATTAGCTCCTGAATTGGAAGAATTTCTATAAACGATATAATAGTAAGAAATACCATTAGCTTCATCATAACTTTCAAAACCTGCAACAACGTGAATTCTATCATTTGTTTCACCACTTCCATCGATAACCAGTGAAGGCTGATAATAAGAAAGTGATACAATACCTACTTTCCTGTAACCATCTAATACAACTTGCTTAGGACCCCATGTATTCCCAGCATCGCTTGAATTAAAAAACTCTATATCAGGATATTCATCACTATTTTGATAAACAACATAAATTCTTTGCCCCCTTCTTTCAACGCTTACATGTTCTCCTATTCCACTCGTATAAGGAACTTTTGTTGTAAAACTTTCCCCATTATTTTCTGAAATATAAATTACAACTCCTGTTCCATTTCTATAACCTATAGTTATATTATTACCATCGCAGGAAATTGAAGGCAAACCTTTTGAGCCAGTTGAATTAACTATTGTATAATTAACAACCCAACTTATACCATTATCAATACTTTTTGCATAAGCTATTGTTGATAAATCTTTTCTCCAAACAACATGTATATAATTCTTTCCATCTCTGCAAATTACTCTTTGGTTTGGAGAAAAAGGCATTTCGATATAAGTTTCACCAATTGTAGTTTGAGCTTTGGCCGAATTCAAAAGAAGTAAGAAAGTTGTAGAAAATAGCAAAAACGCAAAAAACTTATTCATTTTCCCTTTTAAAATTTTATTCTTTAAACAGATAAAAGCTTACTGTACCATTTACTTGATGAACCCCAGGAGGAAGTCCTGGAAGTTTACATTTTCCATTTATTTCCAATTTATTTTCGTTTTGGAAGTAACTGATTGTCATATTACCTTGATAATTGTCGCACATAATTCTTTCCGATTGAAAATTCCAATTACACGTTTGGAAAGGTCGGGAAGAAGCTAAATAAATTGCTAAGTCGCTAAAGCAACCGTACGAAGGATTCCAATTGAGCGTAGAATCTATTAAGAGATTAATTTTTATCATTCCTCCTGCTTTGTGGTTGTATCTTGAATCTGAAAAAGAAATTACAACATTAACTTGGCTTCCAGGAAATGATTCAGATGGTATTATTTTTATTTCAGTTTTGCAATCTTCTGGACAGTTTTGTTGAGTTTCGCCTACATTACAAATTGAGTTAAAATTACAGCAAATACTCTCTATACATTCAGAAATAAAGCCAAGTCCCAATTTATAAGATAAGCTAGAAGAATTGCCTGCTGGTGAGTTTAATGCCATTAAGAGAGTATAATTTTGAGAGGAAAGTAAAGCGCCTTGTTCTCCTATACAAGCAGAATAATTCGCGCTTGAAGAATTCAAACTTTTTGAAATTTTAAACTGGGATAAAAGGAGTAAAATGAGCAAAAATAAACCTTCTTTCTTATTCATTAATTAAATTTTTCTTTCTTAATTAAAAAAGTTTAGTAGGTGTAAACTCTCAACTTTGCTATTTTAATTTTTCCGTTCTTATCTTGAATTAAAACAGGACTCTCATAAACCTTTTTTTCCACATTTTTTTCTTCTTTGCCATAAAAAGGAGAAACTTTTAAATAAGTGAAATTTTTTATTCCTCCTATCTCTATGCTTAACAAATGGTTTCCTATTTCATTTGGTGTATTAATTTTGCAAGACCAAATTCCATTTGAGTCAGTATAATTTTCATATTCCTTTTCTCCTACCATAACTTTTACAAGGGAATCTTCTATTCCTTTCCCTTCCCAATCCTTTGCTTCTCCGTAAACTAAAATTGAGTCGTTCCACCAAGCTTTCTTAGTACTTAATTCAATTGTAATATAGCCCGTTACGTTGAGGTAAAAGTAAATCTCAGTGGAATTTACCATAATACCTTCTGTATCATTTGCATAAAATATTATTTTATGGCTCCCACTTGTTGAGTAAACTTTTTTATAAAAGTAAGTATCATTGAACTTCGTTAAGGTTTGATTTGGTTGATTGTCTAAGGAATAAAGAGCCATAGAGCCGGGTTTGTTAAGTGAAATATTAGCCCAGAAAAATGAAGTGTTATAGGTCTTATTCTCCGGTGAAATAATCGTTATAGAAAATGGGGTTGTTGTGTAGCTGAAAGGATCTAGGCAAGAAGTTCCGTTCCAATTGTTAGAAGTATCGTTAGCGTAAACACACCATTTAATCGTTGCTCCTACTGTTGAGTTTATAACCACAGTAACATTGCTCCAGCATTCCGTATATGGTGAAGGACACATCTCTGCTGTAAAGGCAACCCATGTGTAATTTATTAAGTCAACTTGATAAATTACAGTCAAATTGACATAGTCAGTTCTTAAAACAGCTTGTGCTTGACCAAGTTCAATATCACTGTCAACAGCCTGTGCCCCAAATTTGAATATGTTATCTGGTGAGATGTAATCATTGAAATTGCTTGTTATCTCTTTGCATATAGTTGTATCAGTTCCCAAATTTAAACTTGCAACATTAGACCAAGAACCTGAAGTAAAATTGAATACCTTAAGATTACCCTGGGGCGAAACCGCACCAGAATAATGGCCCTCATAACAATACCTTATGTAAGTAACATTTTGTCTGCTAAAGCCTGTGAGGTTTCCAAGGTAATACTGGAACTTATGTGTTGCATAACTTACTCCTCCTAACTTTCCAATCGTTTCTTTTCTGTTATTATCCGAGACATTAGTTAAGCTGTAATCTGTGTTGGTGAACTCTGTTGTTGGATCCATAGAAGACGTTGTTCCATAATAATAATCTCCAATTAAATCCGTGGTGAGGCTTACTTTTATTACTTCTGTTCTTGTTGTTGTTCCATTATTGAATGAGAATATAAAGCCAGACAGGCCAACATCATCAACCCATTTTAATCTATGCTCTACCGCACTTCCTGCTAATGTTGAGTTAGTTGAATTTTGAGAATATTGAGGAATAGCATTTACTAAAGGAGCAAGATTTAAGAATAGTAGAAAAAAAGAGAAAAAAAGAATTTTATTTCTTTTTTTATTAAGAAGCTTCATATTTAATTTTTGGTTTAAAGGAAAGAAATAACTTGAACTTGTTAATAAATTTTTAAATTAAAAAAGAAAATATGGAAGAAAAAATTTTGGCTTACAGGCTAATTGAGGCAAGGATTAATAGTTTAATAAATCAAAGAAGTATTTTGATTTCAAGTTTAAATGAAATAGACTCTACTCTAGAAAGTTTGGAAGAATTTGAAGGAA
>JAWBTN010000011.1:0-16586 GCA_039000415.1 Candidatus Aenigmatarchaeota archaeon
TGATTTCTTAAATACAGGAAGAATATCGATCCGCAATGTGCACAACCTCTCAGTATAGAAGGGTCTTCATCCGAGAAAACAGAACCGCATCTCACACACTTATGCATTCATCTTACCTCCGTTAAAATCGAGAAAGAATTCGGATTCTTTTTTATCTTCTTTATGTACTTAGCAGGACCTATTAAAGTTAAGCCAGTCTTCAAACTCGTGAAAACTTTTTTCTCACCCCTCAAGCTCGCGAAGAAAAGCTTTACTCTATCTTTTTGCTCAGAAAATTTTTCTATCAACCTAGCTAATCCGCTAACAGGCTTCTTCAAGCTAGCAACTTCTATACCTGGAAAACCATCATCAACCCTTCTCATAGTCTCCCTTATCAATTCCATCTCTTCTTCAGCACTCATCACTCCGTCTGTAACCAATATAGTACCGTCTTTAACTTTACTCAAAATGAAGTTTATCCTCTTATCTCTCGGTTTTGATTCGAGTATTGCCGAAGATATGAAGTCGAATTTCAACTTCATCATCTCACCTCAAGTGTTTAGCTATAGCTTCGTAAAGCGATTCCATGTTTTTCCCTTTAAGTGCTGAAACTTCCACCACAGGATAAGTTGGAAAAGCTTCTTTTATCAGATGCGGTTTCGCTTTTTTCTTATCTATCTTGTTCGCAACTATTATCACCGGTATATTCCTTGCTTCCAAGTTTCCTAGTAGAGTGATGTTGACTTGAGTCAACGGATCGCGAGTTGAGTCCATAACAGCCAGAACAGCATCAACGTTGCTCAACCACTTGATAGCTTCTATAACACCTTCCGTAGCTTGCCTAGCCCTTTCCCTAGCTTCTTTTTTTGATAAGCCGTACTTGAGAAAAGCTCGGTAATCTACTTTAGTAGACAAGCCTGGCATGTCTAAGATACTGAGTAAAATCTTCTTCTTCCCAACTTTTATCTCAATTTTCTCTTTCTTCTGAACACTCCTAGTTTCATGCGGTATTCCCGTAACTTTACCTATTTCTTCTCCAGTCCAATCTAAAGAAATCCTGTTAGCTAGAGTTGTTTTTCCCACACCTGTTTCACCGTAAATCCCTATTTTCAGATTCCTCCTTATACCCAATATCCTGTAAATCCAATCCAAAAAGTTGAACTTCATATTTATAATTTGTTTTCTAATTGAAATTAACTTAACTCATCCAATCTAATAACCCTACCGTTCAAAACTTCGACTCTTGCCACGAATTTCCACCCATCACCAAGAACTTCAACAAACCTTCCTGTTCTGTGGAATTCAAGAAATAGGAGCAATATCAAAAGAAAAATTAGTAAAAATATTAAAAAGTTCATGGTTTCACTAGTATTTAGCTACAAGATCGTAAGTTCCGTTGTAAGCTAAGATGCAAAAAGTTCCGTTCGGTAAAATTTCTGCCAAACCCTTGAAAGCAAAACCGTAAGTTGCATTGTAGTAAACGCTCGTTTTGCAAGTCGTGAAAGTTATGTTTTCCGGAATTTCAAGATAAGTGCTGTTGGATTTGAAATAGCTCGGGCTTGTTCCTGGTGGAACTAACCAAATCTCTTTAGCAGGCCATCTGTAGTTGCCAAGCTTGAAGTTGAGAGTTCCGGTTAACATACCAAAATTAACCAGCAATTCTTGAGGCTCTATTTCTTTAATCGAACCTTCTTCTATCGTTACTCTTATGGCTCTTGCTGAAGAAAATACGAACAAAACCACAACTGAAAAAATGAATGCTTTGTCCAACTTCATGAAAATTCCTTCAACATAGCTTCAGCATTTATTTTTTTAACTCATCTCATGAGTCAAAACGATCTTTCTAAACTTCATGTCACGATTCATGAATATCTCTGGTAAAACGAAGAGTGCGATAGAGCCCATGGTTATGGATATGAAAAGCTCTCGTGGCTCGAGTGGAGCTGTTTTCAGTACTTGTTGCAAAGGTGGGAAATATACGGCCATCATCTGCAAAATAGATGAGAAACAGACAGCGGCGAGTAACTTCTTGTTATCCAAAAATCCTTTCTTGAAAACTGATTTTTCGTCTGACCTGCAGTTGAAAACGAAGAACAATTGGAAGAAAACAGCAACCGTAAGCGTCATGGTCCTAACTTTTTCCAAACTGTAACCTGAATTCCAAGCGTAAAAGAATACTAATGTTTCAGAAACGAAGTTAACCACGCTTGCTATAAGTATCATGGGTAACATTCCGTACAATATGCTTTCTTTCCTATCCCTGGGCTTTCTCCTCATTATATCTTTCTCGTACGGATCTGCAGCTAGGGAAAGGGCTGGAAAAGTGTCTGTGATCAAGTTCAACCAGAGTATTTGTAAAGGTAAGAGAGGTAGCGGATAACCCATCATCACCATAAAGCCAACTAACGCTATTTCACTGAAGTTAACACAAAGCAAAAATCTCACAAACTTTCTTATGTTATCGTAAATTCCCCTACCTTCTTCCACAGCTTTAACTATGGTTGCGAAATTATCATCAAGCAAAACCATGTCGCTAGCTTCTTTCGCCACTTCTGTACCTTTTACTCCCATGGCTATTCCAACGTCTGATTTCTTCAAAGCAAGAGCATCGTTGATGCCGTCTCCAGTAACAGCAACCACTTTACCCTTTTTCTTCAGAGCTCCGACTATTCTTGACTTATGTTGTGGAGAAACTCTTGCGTATATGGAAATTTTTTCCACTATTTCTTCCAGTTCTTCATCACCCATCTTTTCCAATTCTTCACCAGTCAAAACTTCTGAACCTTCAATTCCTATCTCTTTAGCCACAGCTACAGCTGTTAGCTTGTGGTCTCCTGTCACCATCACAACTTTTATACCAGCTCTTTTGCACTGCTCCACAGCTTCTTTAACTTCTGGCCTTGGCGGATCTATCATACCAACTAAACCCAAAAAAATCAAATTCTTCTCGATCTCATCTTCTTCAACTTTTTTCACTTTCTTGTAAGCGAAACCTAAAACCCTTAACCCTTGTCCAGCCATTCCCTCGATTTCCCTCTTTATCTTTACCTTCTCCTTTTCACCAAACCTCTTGACCTTTCCCTCAAACATAAGCTTAGAAGATATTTCAAGGATTTTTTCCGGAGCACCTTTGGTGAAAACAACATAATCTTCTCCTTCCCTGTAAACAACACTCATGAATTTTCTTTCTGAAGAAAATGGTAGCTCGAAAAAAGGCTCTTCTTCCCTGTTCAAACCGGCTTTTGAAGCGAGTACGAGGAGTGAAGCTTCTGTAGGATCTCCGACAACATGCCATTTCCCATCTTTGAATTCAATGCTCGAACGATTGCATAACAATCCAGCCCTTATCAATAACATCAAATCCTCTTCTTCTCTTGGATCAACCTTCTTTCCTTTCAAGAAGAAATCTCCTCTCGGTTCAAAACCGTATCCTGAGACTTCAAAGGTTTTACCAGAACACCAAATTTTCCTCACACACATCTCGTTGAGAGTCATGGTTCCTGTTTTGTCAGCGCATATCACGTTTACGCAACCCAAACTCTCTACAGCTGACAACTTCCTTACCAAAGCATTTTTCTTCGCCATCTTGTAAACACCTAGAGCTAAAGCTATCGTCACAACAGCTGGTAAGCCTTCCGGTATAGCCGAAACTGCTAGGGCAACTGCTACCATGAAGTTTGTGATTACGTCTAAGCCTTTGAGGTATGTTAATACGAATAAGAAGCCACATATCATCAAAACAACCAGGCCTAAAAATTTACCGAAATCGTCCAACTTTTTCTGTAGAGGTGTTTCTCCTTTCTCTTCTTCCACCTCCTTAGCTATTTTTCCCAATTCCGTGTTCATACCAGTCTCTACTATAACAGCTTTGCACCTTCCGCGAATTATCACAGTTCCCATGAACAACATGTTGCTCCTTTCTGCTAGAGGTAAATCTTCTATTCGCTTCGCTTGTTTTTCCACAGGAGTAGATTCCCCTGTCAGGGCTGATTCATCAGAAGCAAGGTTGAAACTCTCAAAAATTCTTACGTCAGCAGGAACCAATTCTCCTTCTTCCAACATTATCACATCACCGGGTACAAGTTCTCTAGAAGGTATCAAAGTTTGTTTTCCGTCCCTAAGCACTTTCACCCTTTGAACCATCATCTTCTTCAAAACTTTCATTATCTTCTCAGCTTTGTACTCTTGGTAAAAGCCGAGGAAAGCGTTTATTAGCAGTACAGCAAAAATAGCTGAAGCGTCTAGGAATTCTTTGAGTAAAAGGGAAACTACGCCAGCCACAAGCAACATGATTATCAAAAAGCTCTTGAACTGTCTCAAGAAAATTTTAGTTACTGATATCTTCTTTTCTTCTATCTCGTTCAACCCAAATTTTTCCATCCTTCTCTTGGCTTCTTCTTCACTCAACCCCTTTTCACTACTTTCTAAAATCTTGAACACTTCTTCAGTTTCGAGCACATGCCACTTGATTTGAGCCATAAGATTAATTTATTTTTCCAGCAAAATATTTGCGAGGGTTTTTCAAGAACATTTCCTTATACTCAAATTCGCAGAAGTGATGAAAAGGACAAGCGTAACATTTAGGATTTCTCGTCAAACATATCTCTTGACCAAACCTCACAAACCCTAGATTCACCATATACCTCTCTTTTTCCGGTACAAGCTCTTCCAACTCCTTCCTTATTTCCATGTATTTTGCTTTTTTATCCACCAAACCTAACCTTTTACTACAAACTTCAACGTGCACATCTACAGCGATAACAGGAAGGCCAAAACCGTAAGATAAAACGATATCTGCAGTTTTGTCCCCAACACCAGGAAGGTTGAGCAACTCTTCCCTTTTTCTAGGAATTTTTCCTTTCAACTCTTCAACCAATACCTTACACAACTTTTTTATTTTTCTGGCTTTTTGTTTGTACATACCAGAAGGTTTTATCAGTTCTTGCAATTTTTTATCAGGCAAATTCAATATTTCTTCTGGTCTTGATGCTACCGAAAACAAGTTTTCAGAAGCTTTTCTAGTATTTTCATCTCTTGTCCTTTGTGAAAGGATCGTTACGATCAAAAGCTTGAACACATTTTTACCAAATTTCAACAATCCTTCTACTTCTTCCCCATATCTTTTCCTAAAAAATTTCAAAACATACTTAACCTTCTCCTCTTTTCTCACAAAAATATAAAGATTTCTTTTCATAAAATATGCTTATGAAGAAAATCAGTGAAGTTTTAAGTGTTCAACTTTTCGACATTTCCCCTTCTTTCAAGCATTACACTCCAGATCAAATCATGACCGCTGCAGCTTTGAGCACTATAAAGCCGGAGAACGTTGAGGAAATCCTGGAAAAAATATCTGAAAAGGATGTTGAAATGATACATAGGGAATCAACTAGAAGAGGTCATGCTTCGATAACAACTTTGCCTTCCATATATTTAGTTTTTGACGGAAGTAGGGCTCTCGATTATTACTTCACATCAATTAGGCATACACGCGCTTTAGTTTTAAGCTCTAGGAGGGTGAGTTGGAAAAAAGAAGATATTTTGATTCCTGATGGAATTTATCATACCAAGTTCAAAAGCGACTACGAAAACATTTTATCTAAACAATTCGATTTTTACTCGGAAGCGATTTCTCTTAACGTTCCTCTTGAGCAAGCAAGAAAAGCTCTAGGATTAGGCTTTAGATCTCACTTCCTGTTGAGTATGTCTGTAGATGCGGGCACAGAACTTTCAAAAAATGTTGATTACGAATACATACCAACTGAAGTACATTTGGCCAGTAGGAAAATAAGTGATTTGTTGAGAGAAAATGTTCCAAAAATTTATGAGAACAAGAGTAAGCTGAAGATGAGAACCCTCTACCCCTTTCCGAATATCTTCACCGATCCTTATTTTTCTCCAGATTATTCAGAATATCTTGAGCGACCTTCTATTCTCAACTGCTCAATCCACAAGAGCTTTTGGGAATTGAAAGAAAAATTGGATTCTAGAAAGGATGAGAATTATTTCGAAAAATTGTCAGATATAGCACGTGCAAAAGTAAGCGTTACCTATACCAAGCCGATGAGCCTTGCAGTTTCAACGAGGAAAAAAGACACGGAACTATCGACATGGAAGTTGAATCTATCCATCTCGCTGCTCAAAGGTGTTTGAGAGAAATATCGAGCGATAAATTCAAGAGCTTCTACATCCCTGAGCAATTGAAGAAAAACAATATTGATGGAGAATACGTGAGGATAATAAAAGAGTCGGTTTCGATTTATGAGGAGATGGTGAAAAATGGCATAAAAGCTGGTGATGCTGTTTACGTAATCCCGCAAGGCGTGAAAGTTGTTGTTTTGGGTACGCTCAACGGATATCATTTATTCCACCCCTTAGGCTACTTTGGGGTGAGGAGTTGTCATACTTCTGAAGAAGAGATGAGAGAATTAACTCAACAACTCATAAAAGAGATTGAAAACGTGGAACCTTCTCTCAAAGGTTTGATAGGACCTAAGTGTAAAGTTGGATACTGCACTGAGAGGAAGTATTGTGGTAAAATTTTCGATTACAATCCATCTTATTCGCAAGAAATTCATAAGTTGTACAACTCATGAATTTTCTAAACTGAAACAACGTTCTATTTACTTATTTATTAAAAAATTAAATATCTTGCTGATGGACATGACTTTCGAACTACTCAATCAAGAATTGCAGAAAATAGTTAAGAGTAGGTTTCCAAAACCAACTCTAGTTCAAGAGCTAACTTTCAAGCCAGTTCTTGAAGGTAAGAATTTGTTGGTAATAGCCAAGACTGGATTGGGAAAAACTGAATCAGTCATGCTACCTTTATTCCACGTTTTGATGGAGAAAAAACCAAAACCCATAGCTATACTATACATCACACCTCTTCGTGCTCTAAATCGAGATCTATTGAACAGGTTGCTGTGGTGGTGTGGAAAGATAGATGTGGAAGCTTGTGTCAGACATGGTGACACTTCATCTTACGAAAGAAAAAAACAGGCTGAATTTCCTCCACACCTCCTGATAACTACTCCAGAAACTCTTCAAGCGATATTACCTGGTAAGAAGATTAGGGAATACTTGAAGAATGTTAAGCATGTTGTGGTAGACGAAATTCATGAGCTCGTGGACAGCAAAAGAGGTACTCAACTTTCACTAGCCCTGGAAAGGTTGAGGGAATTAACTCAACACGATTTCCAAGTAATAGGCTTATCTGCTACGATAGGTTCTCCGGAAAAGGTTGCAAGATTTCTTCGTCCAGACGGAAACATCGAAATAATAAAAGCAGTTCAACCAAAAGCCATGGAAATAAGGGTTTTCAGTCCTGGAGAAAATTTTGAAGATAGTAAAATAGCGAAGAAACTTTTCATTTCGTCTGAAACTGCAGCTAGGTTGAGGTTCATAACAAACTTGATAAAACAGCACAAATCAACTTTGATCTTCACCAATACAAGAGAATTCGCTGAAATATTGGCTTCAAGGATAAAAGCTTTGGAGAAAGATTTACCCATAGCTGTACATCACTCAAGCTTGAGCAAAGAAGTAAGGGTAAAAGCTGAGAAAGATTTCAAGGAAGAAAAGATAAAAAGCATAATAGCAACTTCTTCGCTTCAATTGGGAATTGATATAGGAAGTGTTGATCTGGTTTTACAATACATGTCCCCTCGTACTGTAACGCAAGCCATTCAAAGGATAGGAAGGAGCGGCCATGGTGTCGATAGGGTGAGTAAAGGGATGATAATAGCTACTGATGAAGATGATATATTCGAGGCAGCTGTGATAGCTAGAAAAGCTTTGAACGAGGAACTTGAAGATCTGAAGATGCATGAAAAGCCATACGATGTTCTAGCTCATCAAATAGTTGGCATCACCCTTGACAATTGGAAAATCGATGTTAAAAAGAGTTTCGATATCGTGAAGAAATCTTATCCTTACAAGAACCTCAGCTTTCCAGAATTTTTAGAAGTTTGTAAACAGTTGGAAAGTTTGGGTTTGATTTTTTTGAACGAAGAGTTGAAGAAGAGGAGGAGGGGCTTTGAATACTACTTCAACCAACTCTCAACTATCCCGGACACCAAACAGTTCAAAGTAATCAATTCTTTGGACAATTCTTTCGTTGGTGTGTTGGACGAAGAATTCGTAGCTTTGAACTTAGAGCCGGGCACAACTTTCGTCTTGAAAGGTGAAGCTTACAAAATAGTTTCTGTCGATGGAGAAAAAATACTGGTTGAGCCTGTTGAAGATTTCACGGCAGCTATCCCTGCATGGGAAGGTGAGCTTATACCAGTACCTTTCGAAGTTGCACAAGAAGTTGGTAAGTTGAGGAGAGAAATAGCTTCGAAACTCGAAAAAATGGGAGAAGAAGAGGTGGAAGAGGAATTGAAAAAATCTTACCCTCTAGATTCAAACTCTGCGAAAAAAATTGTTTCCTTGATGAAAAAACAGATGAAATACGGAATACCTGATGAAAAAAATTTGCTGGTAGAAGATTATGAAAATTTTGTGATAATCCATGCTTGTTTTGGTTCTTTGGTCAACGAAACTATAGGAAGGTTTTTATCTTCTTTGCTCACAGCCAGGATTGGTTCCGTTGGCTTGAAAACAGATCCTTACAGGATAATACTTAATTTCCAATCGAAAAATTTAGAATTGTTGAAAGAGATCCTTTTCAGAACAAAACCTGAGCATTTGGAACATTACCTTGATCTATCCATAACCAAAACCAAGCTATTTGAATGGAAGTTTATTCACGTTGCCAAGAGGTTTGGGGTTATTGCTAAAGATGTAGATTATTCTGGAATTAAGATGAACAAGATAATAGAAAGTTATGTTGATACGCCTATGTTCAAAGAAGTTTTGAAAGAATTGAAGACTGAAAAGCTTGACGTTGAAAAAGCTGTTGAGATATTGAAGAAAATTCAGTCCGGAGATATAAAAATTTCTTTCTGCAAAGGATTATCACCTTTGGGCGAAATAGGTTTGAAACATGAATTCTTGGAAGTGATCCCAAGCAAGCCAGGGATCGAGATATTCGAAATTTTCAAGAAAAGGATTTTGAACACTAGGGTTAAGCTGGTTTGCTTGAACTGTGGTCAATGGCAACAAACTTTTTTTGTGAAAGATATAGATGAAAAAACGAAATGTAAAAAGTGTGAAGCTAAGCTTTTAGCTATCACTAGTCCTAAAGATTTAGAAGTTTTGAAAATCGTGAAGAAGGAGTTGAGAGGGATTTTGGGTGGAAATGAGAGGAGAAAGTTTGAGAGGATAAGGCGAACTGCGGATTTATTCTTGGTTTACGGTAAAAGAGCAGCTCTGGTTTTAGCTGCTAGGGGGATAGGACCTGATACTGCAAAAAGAGTTCTAGCAAGGTTTCATGAAAACGAAGATGATTTGTTGAAAGATGTGCTGGAAGAAGAGAGGAAATTCTTGAGGACTAGGAAATACTGGAGCTTGTGATCAGCCCAAGCAATCGCTCCTTGAAAGACAGAGTGCTCCTGCAGAATCTCCGCAAAATGGATTACAAATTTTTGAATTGTATTCCGAGCTATATTCACAATCACATTTATCTTTCTCGATCGAGAAAAAGTTGAAGAAACTGGCTAAAGTTTCTCCTCCAAACCCCCTTTGGCCTAATAAGTCTGCAAGCAGCACGACGAGTATGAAACCCAACATCATTATCGCCAATACTATGGCTCCTGTTCTAGCTATAGTTTGTACGCTTTTTTTCGCTTCCTTTTTCGGCATAATTTTAATTTCTTTCACAAGGTATAAATAGATTAGCTCTCTTTTGGAAAGAGCAACATGCTCAAGAAGCCGCCTATAACACCGCCGAGATGGCCCAAATGGGAAACTGTGGGAGAAATGTTGAAGAAAAAGTAAAAAATCCAAGAGATTATGAATAAGATAGTTGCCGTGAAAAAAGGCAAATTTTTAGGTAAAAAGACGAAAGCTAGGAATACTATGGGTAGAGCTAAGAATAAGAACATTTGGGAAAATTGTCCGGAAATAGGAAGGAATAAAAGGAGTTGGAGAAAAGGTAAGAAAGAAAGGATTACCAAATAAGTTGGTATTTTTTCCAAAGGTCTCGTCAAGCTTGCCACTGCGAACAAACCGAATATCGAACCAGAAGCTCCTACGAAAGGAGCTTCCATGGAAATCCCAAGCAATATCCTCTGCACGATGTCAAAGCTTATGGCAGTGCAACCTGAAGATATGTAAATCGCTAAGAAAGGGATTTTTCCTATCCTGTTTTCGAGTGCGATACCAACTATCAAGAAGAATATTAAATTTCCTATCAAGTGGAAGAAATCGGCGTGTATGAAAGTGTATGTTATGAAAGAATACATTTTCGGCCTTGCCGGCACAAAACCGAACAACCTTTCATAATCCTTCAAGTAACTTTCAGCTTCTGGATTGAACATTTTTTCCAAAAAGTTTGAAGTGAATAAGAAAGTAGCGAGCATTATCGTTGAAATGGCTATCGTCACCAAAGGCAATTCTTCCATATTATTTATATGGAAAAAATCAAAAATATTCCGAGAAGCATTTTCAAAAAGAAAACTTTTCCAACTTGTGAAGCTATTTCTTTATTCCCGAAAAAATAGGTGAGGAGCCATTTGAATAGAGTGTTGGATAAAGCCGCTATTATAATACCTTTTGCAGCAACCTCGAGAGAAATAGAAGAAAGTGCTAAGGTTGAAAGGGAAATCGTGACGGCATCAACTTCTACGAATCCAGTTATCAGGGCTATCGGATAAGTAACTTTTTCTCCGAAATAAATCTTCAAGCAATTTATCAAGATCATGGCTAGCATGAACAAAATCCCAAACTTCAAAGCAACTTTCAAGTTTAAAGGCGAAGCCAGCTCTACTTTTGGTTTTTCTTTGGCTGTTTTCTTCAAGAAGCTGAAAGAACATAAGTAGCCGAAAATAGCAAGCGATGCAAGCGGGACGAATATTTTCGAAGCAAGGTTTAAGTTGAACAAAGAAGATAGGAAGAAAATTCTAAGGAACATGGTAGATGAAGCTAGCAATATGGAAAATATGGCTGAGTGGAATATTCTATCTTTTTTAACTTTACTAACCATTTCCATCGTTAAAGCTACTGAAGAAACCATACCTCCTAGGATTCCGGATATCATCATACCTTTTTTCGCTCCGAATATCTTCATCAATATGTAAGCCATGAAACTTATCGAAAGTACGAGTATTATACTCAACCATATCTGGAAAGGGTTCAAAGCTTGGAAAGGGTCCAAAGGTTTGTTCGGTAGAATCGGTAATACGACAAAAGATAGAACTGCAAAAAAAGCAGCACTCCATATCTCTTTTCTCGTTAAATGTTTAGAGAAAGTGTGGAGTATTTCTTTAGAAGCTAGGAAGAAAGTGAGAAGTATTGCAAGAGATAGTGAAATGTAAAAAGGTGATTTTTCCAAGTAGATGAAAACTCCTAAAAGAAAAGTTAGTATGAAAGCTATTTCAGTAGTTAAACCTATGGTTTTATCTTTCAAATAAGCTAAAATTGTTAAAATGCACGTTACAGCAAAACTTGTGTAGAATGGGATGAAGGAACCTAAGAGCAAGGAAAAATGAACTGATAAGGAACCTAAGAGCGAAGCTAGCATGAAAGTCCTAAAGCCAAAAGCCACTTCACCTTTTGCCCTTTTTTGCCTTTCCATTCCGACCAAAGCTCCTACAGCGAGAGAAAGCAAGAATCTTACGAAAGTTTCTTCTATCATGAAATTAAATTTATTTTTTCACAGAATAAGTTTTTCCACTTCTCTCTTCACCAACTCAAAAACTTCTCGTTCGTTTTTACTCCCATCCACGATCACGATATTCTCATCTCTCAAAATTTCTTTCAACCTCAAGAAATTCCTCCTAACTTTTTCCAAAAACTCCACCTTCTCGAACTTTTTCTTTTCATCCCTTCTCTCATCACACTCTATCCTTTCCATAGCCTTTTTCGCTTCAACGTCTATTATCAAAGTTAAATCTGGCTTGATGAAATTCTTGTTCAAGTTCAAAAGCCATTCAAGCTCAACACCTTGAGCTGATTGGTAAGCTAGGGTTGAATGGTAGTAGCGATCAGACACAACGATTTTCCCTTGATTTAAAGCTGGTATTACAGTTTTCTTCAGATGTTCTTCCCTGTCAGCGGAAAAAAGCAATGCATCTACTAAAGGTGAACTTTCTTCTTTCAAATATTTCTCTTTTATCAACTTACCTATTTCACCATCAGTTGGCTCACGCGTTAAAACAACTTCAAAACCCTTGGAACTCAAAAATCGTGATAAAAGCTTCGATTGTGTGGTTTTTCCACAACCGTCTATACCTTCTAGAACTATGAACTTACTCATCAAAAGAAATTTTCACTCAAAATTCTTAAATTTTCACCATCTTTAAAAAAGATCCTGTAAGCCTTTTGAAGAAATTCAAAAAGAAGTTCGCAACATCTTTTAAAAAGTACGACTCATAAGAAACTATAAACTCAACTTTTGCTTGTTGCAATTGGATTGGTTCCGAATATATTATAGGAAGTGCTACTAATCTGTGAGTTCCCGCTTGCGAGTCTGGAGGTATAGTACAAACAGCTTCTATATAACCATAACCTTGGGAAACTGTTACTTTGAAATCTTTGTTTTGATGTTTACCTTCACATTTCGCTCCATCACAACTACACCAGTTTTCCATACCTCTTTTCTCCATTTTTCCCATACTGCAGTTCAAATCTTGCCTCCATCTCTTACCGCTTATCGGACAATAAGTTGAAGGCCATGCTTTATCATCAATACTCAAGTTAACTTGAGCATCGAAATTCGTTTTGCTGATGTTGAACCTTGAATCGTTGAAGTAAACTGTGACAATAACGCTCTGGCCGGGGTAAGTGTAAGTTTCGCTCAACTTAACTACAGTCTTACAATCTTGCTGGCAACTAACTTGAGTTTCTCCTTGATCACATTTACCGTTACCACAAAGGTTAATGGTTGTGGTGGTGGTAGGTCTAGTTGTTGTGGTGGTAGGTCTAGTTGTTGTGGTGGTAGGTCTAGTTGTTGTGGTGGTGGGGCCTACTTCACTCTTACACCGACCACTAACACATGTCAAACTAGGACAACAAGGTTTGCCGTCGCAAGATTCCCCCTCCCCGGCACATTTAACACAATCCCCATTTACACATATTTTGCCAGTAGGACATGGACCACACATTAATTCCCACTCCGGTTCTGAACATTGTTCTTCTTCATTCTCGACTCCACATTCACACCATGCATACCCAGGAAGTTGCACACATACATAATTTCCGTAACAAACAGATCTTTTTTCCTTAACACATAACCAACCTAATTCATTACAATACCAGACCCTCTCCCAAACTATCCCAAAACTACAAGATTTACCAATAGGACAATCTTTGCAGCCTTCTGGAAGGGTGGTAGAGGTAGTAGAAATTGTTGTGGTAGTAGCAGTTTGTGCAACGATTATAGGAATATTGGTTGAAAAGATACTGAAATAAATGATTATAAAACTCGTGAAAATTGAGTAGAATAGAATTTTTTCTTTAAACGATCTTCTTATTTTCCCACTTTTTAAACTGAGGAAAGAAAAAGTTAAAATTGGGATTAAAATTAAGATAAGTGGTTTTTGTATTACAAAGTGGATAACGTTAATATCATAAAAATTCACAAGCCAAAGACCTATCACAAAAGTTAAATAAAATGGAAAAATTTTAAACACTTTTATTATTCTTTTCATTAATTCATGATTTTGATTGTTATACATAAATAAATTTAACTATTTAAACTTCACTTAGAATCTTCTATAGATTTGTGAATAATTGCTAAATAGAGCAATATCACTTTCTATTATTCCATCTTCTTTCGCTTTTGTAACTCTAGTTACAACGGCAGGTAAAGAGTTGAAGTAATTTTTCTCTAAATTGAGTTCATCTTCATCTATGCTATAAAGCAATTCAACATCTTTTTGAGTTAAAGTTAAACCTGCTTGTCCGTCTTTAATTCCCTCCTTAAATCCTGGGGCCTTTCCAAACCATGAAGCCATCCTAACCCCTGGTAAAAGTACAGAAGCGCAACTCACAACATAACATTCTACCCTCCATTCTTCATCTCCCAATGGAAGCTTTAATTCTTCAAATGTTTTCTTCAATGCATAATTGTAAATTCTTTGCTGTGATTTCACAATTTCACTACCCTTTTCATACAAAATTTTGAAATCTTTTTGGGCTTGTGGTGGAGAATTTTTTGCCCAGCTTGTGTACCAATTAAAGAAGTCAATCAAATACGAATTATCACCTTTTTTAATAACATCGAGAGTTTTGTTGTTGATCTCAAGGAGATGATTAACATTCTCCTCTAGAATTATCAAACGCACCAATGGGTTTATATCAATAACTTCGGGATAAATATTATAAGCCCAATTTCCATGTAGCATAGAAGCACTAGGTAAGTGCACAAAAGGAAAACATCTCTGTCTTTGCCATGTATCAGCTATTAACTCCTTATTTTTCACTTCTCCTACAACTTCAAGCAAATCTTGGGGTGAAGGTCCTAGAACATACTTACCACTTTTTATTATTTTATCCAAGTTGGAGAATTGTTTGTTCACTATTTTTCTCACAGATATTTTCTTCACTTCCTTCGTGTTTGGGTCTTGGATTTCATAAACTTTTGAATATTCCAAAGTAACACGGGGTTTTCCTTGTTCACTCAAATAGTTTGAATAAAACCCGTGAAACCTATCTTTCAGACCTTTAACTTGTTTCGTTATAGCCCAGGTTATGTATGGATATTTAATTACATACTCTTCATTATCTTGAGCTATAAATGTTAATATTTCAAATTCTTCACCTTGTAAAGGCATAGGATACCCTTCCCATAAATTCGAATAGCAGAATTGGTATTTTGGTGGGTCATAATTTTTGCTTAGGCCTGTGATAAGTATCGGTTGAGTATTAATTACATCTAGAACAGTTTTTAAAGCCTCTTTCCCATAAACTTCCACCAAATTTTCTTTCTTGTTACTCAAGGCATAAGAAGCCAATTCTTTGAGATACAAAACACTTTCATCGTTGCCATTCAAAGTAGAAGTTTCTAGTAGTATAGAAAAAATTTCTCTGAAAGCTTTCTCTCTATCTATTCTTAAATTTAAATCAGAAAGGTAAGCTTGCCAGATCTTGTTCAGATAGCCCTTACTTCCTCCCATATTTTCAAAAATCTTCAAATCATCATTACTCAAACCTATATCGACTAAACTAATTTTTCTTGCAACTAAACATTCTTCACTCTCAACTTCTAGTGTGATGTTGTGGGTACCAAATTCTTTTGTGTAGAATCTTCCTTCAAAAACAACCATTTCTTCCTCCTTCCCATTGATTTCCATCCTTCTCCTACCTGAATACAACAAAGGAACTTTCTCTTCTACACCACTAGGATACTGAGAAAAAATTTCGACTCTCTTCATAACACCAGCTTCAGTACCTATTAATAAATCTATCTCATATTCTCTATTCGAAACAGAATAACTTTTTCCTATTTTTTGAATCACTGGAGATCTTACAACAGAAGTTTTCGTTTCAGTTTTCGTTAGCGTTGATGTGGTAGTAGCAGTGGTTGTTGAAGTTGTGGTTCTTTCTTGAGTTTTTGTTAGAGTTTCTGTTTTAGTTTGTGTTATAGTTCTTGGCTCGGCCTGTCTTCCTAACAAATATCCCACTAAACCTCCCGCCAAGAAAGCTCCTGTAGCTAAGCTAGCGGCTTGAGCTGTGGTTAAAGCTAAAAAATCTCTTCTACTCATCTTCCTCGAAAACAATTCTTTCGTTAATCTATCTAAATTCTCTTGATACTCACTCATTTTCTCTTCAATAATTGAACGATAAAATTTAAAAGATTATGCCTTGGTAAGAATGTGGAAACTGAAATTTATAAAATGTAAAAAATCCGATAAAATCAATTATTTTTTCAATTTCATCAGAATCAAATGATAATACCCAGGCTCGTTCCATTCTTTCACTATTTCGTAATCATCTTTGAAAAAATTTAAGTAAAATTGATCAGCAAAAATAATTTTGGGTTTTACATTTTTCACTTCATTCAATATTTTTTCTCTTCCGATGAAATTTATGAATTTTGAATCCGAATCGAAATAGTTGTTAACAATTTTCCTATTCGTGACGAAAGAAACGTAATTCGTTGGAATTGCTGAACCAAAAATTAAATCATTTGAATTGGTATTTTGTAGGGTGAAGTTTGTTATTTCTTGGAAAACTTGGTTTTCAGCAGGATTGAAATAAAAGTTTAGACTTTTCAGACTTATGAGAAAAGAAAGGATTAAGAATAGTGCTAAAGAAAATTTAACGATGAACAATTTTGATTTCAAAAAAGTTGCTCCAAAAGCAATGAAAGTTAAGGGTATAACAAAAGTGAAGTAATGGTAAACTACTTGTTTGAAAATAAATAGTACGCATAAATCGTAAAATAAAGGATAAAAAGAAAATAGGAAAATCGTTCGATCTCTTTTTAGGCAGCTGTAAAGCAAGCTAGTTAAACAAATGAAAGTTGTGAAAAGGCCTAAAACGAAATATTGTTCGCTATATTG
>JAWBTN010000110.1:0-3850 GCA_039000415.1 Candidatus Aenigmatarchaeota archaeon
TATGCATCTATCTTCTGGGCATGAGCAATCTTTATTCTCATCACATTGAGCTCCACATCCTCCGTAAGGAACTGTATCTTGCAAGTCGTCATCAGCACAAATGTGAACTATCGTTTCATTTCCTCGAGTGCAATAGCCTTGATTGTTCCCCAAATCAACACAATTGCTAGTGAAAGGATTCCTGAAGTCCCATGTGAACGGGTTGCTATCTGGAGTATAAGTGCAAGTTGCTATTCCTGGTAGATTGTAAGCGGAGCAATCAACTGGAATTCCAGGTTGACAATCTCCTTCTGGATGACACCATTCAAACCCATTGCAATACAAACCATCATCGCAAGTTGAATTATCTGGCTGATGAACACATCTGTCATTTTCTTCATCGCAATAATCTATAGTGCAACTTATCACATCAACACAATCATAAGGCTCAAGATAAACACAATTTCCTCTACCATCGCAATGATCTACTGTACAGAACAAACCATCGGCTTCACAAGACGTGCCTTCAGGTAAATTGCTCCTTATACAACGATAATTTTGACAAAATTCAGAAGTGCATTCATTGTTATCATCACAATCTTCATCAGTGTAACATTCTGGCAAAGAATAATTCAAAACAAGCTCAACCAAATCGTGCAAGCTGTAACCACCGTTATTACAAGAGCTATCTCTTGCTTGGAATTGAATCTTGAAATTGTTCACATCTTCGAGCGTTGAGATGAAAGGCAAGTTTATAACTTCCATTTTGTCAGAGCCAACGTTGGGTAAAGAAAAATCGAAAATTTTCCATGTGCTCGTGCTATGATCCCAGACTTTTATTCTTGCACCTTTCACGTAGTCTGTGCTCCTCTGCCACTCGAAATACAAAGTTGCACCGTTTATTGTTGTATGTTCAGGCAAATTTGGAGAAAATCTGAATTCGATATACTTTGAATCGGTATAATCATTCAAATTCCACATATATTTGGATTTATACCTGTTGTTATCGCTTGCATTCAGCTTTGCCAAATCTGAAGTTGTTAAAGTGTAAGATGGAGAGCTGCTGCTATCGATCGCGCTTGTTGGATAAAAGCTTGAAACTAGAGCAAGAGCTGAGTTTATGAGGAATGAGAAAAGAAGTGAGCATGATACAAAAATCAAAAGATTTTTTACCATTTTTTCAACCTTTAATCCTCACACTCCGGACATTTTAACTATATCCGTTAAACTTTATATCCTTTCAGTAAATTTCTATTCAGTAGAAATTATTCTAAAACTTGTTTTAGTTTTGCATTAGTTTCAACTATTTCTTCAGGTTTTTTCCTCGCTCTCTTGAAGCTAACTTGCTTAACTATTTGCCAAACATTCCAGAAGATTATTATCAGCAAGATTATCGCAATTATAGTAACAACAGGATTTGCTCTCACAAATTCTGCCAAAGCAACTAAAGCTGTAGGCATTTCTATCTTTCCCACTTCTTCTTTAGTTGGAACTATCATAGGTCCTATTTTTGTTAAATTCAATATTTCTTTCCTATAAGGATACTCCATGAAAATTGAAATTTCTCCGCTTTTGTTTGTTGGTGTCAAAGTGAAGATAACAGGCTCGGAGCTGTTAGCTTTAACGATCAAATCTTGAGAAGCTGGCTCCACTTCCCAATCTTCAGGTGCGATAACTTTTAGCTTAACCGATTGATTCGTTAATCCTTCATTCCTAACTTCAAAGCTTATGTTGAAAGGCTTGAACTCTACAACTTTTTCCGGAACTTCTATTTCAGAGATTGAAAGTCTTGGAACGGAAGAAACTTTCAAAACGAACAGAGTTGAGTTCTCAACTTTCTTCCAACTCCACCATTCTTTTCCAGTAACGTTGACCAAAAAAGCTCCAGTTTTTCCTTCAGGAATTTTTATCTCGATCCAGAATTTTTCAGGAATGCGGTAAACTCCTTTCTCAGGATCCCATCCTCTCAAAATCCTCACAGCCTCGAACTTCTCGGGAATTACTTTGACTTCAAAACCTTCAGGTAAACCTTTAACTGAAATGTTGAAATTCCGAAGCCAGTACAAGCCCGTGTTTAAAATCGTTCCGTTTATCGTAACAGTCTCTCCTGGAGAAGCTTCGACTTCTTCAGGCAAGCTTATAACGAAACCTCTGAAAGGTCTTGGAGCTTGTGCGAACTGGAAGAAATTCATCAATATTATCAAACCTGATACGAAAGCTACAGTTACCAAAACAGACTTCATTTTCATACCTATTAGTAATAAAACGTTAAAGGATTTAATAGTATATGTATAAACGATAGTAATTTTTTATCTACTTTGTAGTAAATTTTATGCAAAAGTTTAAAAACTTTCTCAAAAAACAACTTCTATTTTTGGAATAGTTGGCGGTACGTTCTCCAAAGAACTCAAGCTCTCTACTAATTTCTTTCCCTTCAGAGTTACCAAGTAAATCTTTCCACGCTTTGCTATGTACTTATGCCTCAACAAAACTTCTAGATGCTTATAGATCTCGCTACTACCTATTTTTATTTCATTCTTCTTGAAACCTTTCTCTATTTGTGTATAGCTCATAGGCTGATTGTTGAGTAAAAATAAAAGTAAAGCTCTTTTCGGAGAAGCCAAAACTTCACTTATCTCGAAAATGTTTATTTCGTTCATAGTGATTACTAAAAAGTAATTAAAAAATTTAAGCTTTTCCATTCGAATTCTTATTCTTCTTCTCCTCCCTTTCTTTCAGGAGGAAAGCAACTTTCTTCTCCAATTTTTCCAGTTCATCTTCTATCGTGTTCATCCTATCAAGCAAGCGAGAAAACATTTCAGCGAGCAGAGCATAATTCTTCTCCAGTTCTATCAAGCTAATGCTCTTGGGTACAGCATTCCCAGTTATGATCTCCTTAACAACTTTGTTCTCTTCCTTCATTCTTCCTAAGAATTATTTTAACTTAGCGCTATAAATTATTATTTTCATAGAAATTTTATTATGGAATGTGCGCTCGGTGCTGTGAATGAGATGATAAGAAGGATGAAAGAAGAGTTGATTAAAACTCAGAACATAGCTTATCCTGAGCAGATAGTTGTTGCTGAAATATATAACGTTACGGCAAGAGTTCTGTGCGAAGCTTGTAAAAGGCAAAGTGGAATGAAAGAAGATTGTAAAACTGAAGGGATGAAAAAAGGTGATGAAGTCAACATGGATGCTTTCATCCTTCTCAAACAACTCAAAGAAGATGGTTTGATATCAGAAGTTTATTACGAGAAGGTGTTTGAAGGACTGCTCAAGATGAAGCCTGAACTAGAAAAAAAGGTGAAAGAAGATAGGGAAATTGGGTTGCTTTAGGCCGATGAGAAAGTTTTGGGAATGGATTGAGAAGAAGTTTACATACCGGTGTCGATTTATCAACTTCAATCCAATATTGAGGGGCTGAAGACCGTAATGTTAAAATCAGAAACCTCTTAGGGGTTTGTCTTGCCCTTTCTCATCGGCCTTTGCAAAAAAAGAATGATTTTATGGTCATCCTCTTGAGAACAAAAAAGGAATCATCCCAAATTAACCCTTTGTGGTGTAGTTTACGATATTATTAATTCTAAGGAAGAATGACCTACACAACCACAAAGGTAGGGATTGCATACTTATTTTTATTTAAACTTTCAAGCTTAAATCTTTTTCTGTTGTTCTCGAGAACATGGCGTTATGATAATCTAACACACTTACTTTGTGGTAACCATAATTTAACAAAAGTTTTTCCATTTTTTCTGGTCTACACTCTATAATTAAAATTGGGTTACCTTTCTTTAATAAAGTTGTTGCACCTTTTATTATGTTTTCTTCCTCACCTTCCACATCAATTTTAACCAAATCAACATCTTTT
>JAWBTN010000111.1:0-3834 GCA_039000415.1 Candidatus Aenigmatarchaeota archaeon
GTTTTATATTTACCTGTTTGCAAATCCCACATAGCTTTCCTCATATCTTCGCTTATTGGCCCTTTTGCACGCTCAACTGCAAAATTCACTGCACCTTCTAAGCTTGGGTTAAGCTTGAGGTAAATTGCCATGTAAAGTATTATCTTTATAGCTTCGTCTCCTGCTTGAACTCTTAGCACACTAGCCTTAAAAGAAGGGTAAGTGTAAAAATACCAAGCTAAACCAACAGGAATTAAAAGAAGAAAAATGCTTGTTGAAACATCGTTAAGAAAAAGGATTAAAGGCAAAATTGAAAGGAAAGAAAGGATGAAAATAAGAAGAGTGGCGGAAAGAACTCCTGTAGGCGAAACATTCAAAGAAGAAAAAACTATGTTGAATTTCAATTTTTCTTCCATTGATTTTGAAGGTTTTATTCTTAAGCTTTCAGCAAACTTGCAAAACTTTTCGTAAAAGCTTTTAGGTTCTCTCATCCTTTGCTCTTGAAGAAGGAATTCAAGGTATTCTTTTGAAATCCCTTTTTTTAAACTTTCTGCACTTTTTGGAGCAAAAAATACCATAATTAAAATTTAACTCTTTGAAGAATTAAACATCAACTTATTTCTCTTAACGCGTTTCTAACAGCATTTTCAGCAGCTGCCCAGTCTATTTGTTGGCCTGGCTGAGGCGTTAAAGCATTTATCGCTTGTGTAATGTAATTGTAATAATTGGTGGAAAAGCCAGCGATGTTTTTAGCTGCGTTTAGGTTGTTTTGGGCAGAACCAGCTTGTCTTGCACCCAAGTCGCGCAAAGCATTTTGCAAGTAGTTTACAGCAGTATCTCTCCATTTTTTTGTCATTGATTTGTAATATTCACCTGCACTTATACCATAGCCTTTGAAAAAGATTCCGAGAATAAAAGTTGCTGCAAAAATTACAATAGACCAAATACCCATAAAACTGAAAAGAACCCAAACTATTTTCACAAACCATCCCAAAGGAATTGTTATGAATGATATTATAAAAGCGAGAATTCTGTTTACATTTGCCGCTCCTTCAAAAACCTTGATTGAAGTCAAAAAAGCCCAAACGAGGGTATAAATAGCGGCAAAAGGTAAAATGAAAAGATAAATTATCGCTGGCACATAGGCCCAATCCTCTGGTAAACCTATCAGACTCAGTGCCTTTTCAGAGCCGGGTGGTAATTTCCATGTTTCTTTTTTAAAATCTTCTGGAATTACCATGTAGTCTGGAAATTTAACGAATTGTGGTATGATGAATAGTAGCACCACCAAAATGAGGAAAAATATAACGCCGATTGGCAACCTGCCGGTTGGTTTTGGCAAAACTCCACCCACAGCAAGCAAGAGTAATATGAAGATGAGAATAAAAATCACACCAACAAATTGTGGTAGAATTGAAATTATTTGAGAAACAAGATCTTGGGCAAAAACTGAATTAGTAAGAAGGAAAAGAAACATTAAGAATGAGAAAATTTTTTTCTCCATAAGTTTTATTTGGATTCTAATGAATATAAAGTTAACTTGTTATTTTGTTTTTCTAGCAAAATAGAGTAAAGCTAGGGAAAAAATGATAAAAAGAGAAATGAAGAGAAATGCTAAAACTTGTATGAGATTCTCAAAGTAGTAAAGAGAGGTAAGAAGAACATAAAAAGCTATTGTAAGAGAAATTATCAAGTTCACGCCAGATTGAAAAATCTTGATTTTTTTCAAAAATCCATAAGAGATTAAAAACGAAAGGATGAAAAGCAAGAATTGGAAGATTGTCTCAATCATTGGCTTCTACCCATACTAGCTATAGCTTCCTCATATTTTTTATACCAATCATAATCGTAAAGATTTATACCTAACTTTTCGGCAATTGGTTTAATCTTTTCAATTTCGTTTTTCATCTCACCCAATACCATAAATTTCTTACCAACATCTTTTTCTGACTCAAATCTTTCCCATATTTTCTTACAATTTTCTGCTCTTTCTTCAAATTTTTTCCTTTCTCCTGTTGCTTCCTCTTTGTAAAAAGCAACTTTCTTCAAAGCATAACTTCCAGCACCATAAGCATACATAAGCAAGAAAGCTGCTATAGCCAAAAAAGCTGCAAAGAAAGGGAGCCAGTAGGCAAGACCTAAAGAATAGAGAGAAAAAATACCCAAAGCAGAAATAACTAAAGCCAAAAGTAAGTTGAGCTTTTCGGCTTCGTTTCCAAAGATTTTGGATTTTCTAAGTAAAGTGTAAATTAAAAGGAAGAAAAGAAGAAAAGGTAAAAAGAGTGAGAAGATTAACTGATCATAACTTAAACTAAAGATTTCCATAATAGATTTTTGGTAAACTATGTTATTATTGTTGAGTTTGGGTGGATTGTTGTGCAGCTCTGTCTGCGTAAGTAGTCAATTTCTTTATTTCATCGATTGATGGTTTTGGTATAGCCTCTTCTGTAGTTTTTTCAATACTTTTTATTCTTGTATTTACAGTTATTTCCTCTTTTGGTTTTCCATTTTCATCGTTTACAGGAAATCTGAGCTTTATGCCATCTCTGTAATGAATTTTAAAAGTGAATAGATCTGTGATAGTCGGATCTGGTTGCACTTGAAGTGTAACTTCATCATGCACATAGTCAACATTTCCCACTCTTTCACAGAAGCATATGTGTTTACCAAGAACTACTGCAACTTCAGGACAAGCACTAATTATGCCTTTTTGTGAAGCATCTGTCACAATTTTCATTCTATATCCTCTTTCGCTGCCTATGTTATTCATTCCTTCAATAGCTGTTTGCCTTATTCTTTCTATTTCTTGCTCGCTTCTGCCTTGTAGAACATACTTATCTCCACTTTTCCATTCATTGTAAAGCTCGATTAATGACCATACATATGTTACATATGTGTATGGTGTATCTCGTGCATTGCTAGCATCTTCTATATATGGCAAAATGGAACTCTCCAATCCCCTTTTTATTTCCCTTTGTGGTTTAGGTTTTCTAAACATAATAAAATTAATGGACAGAAAACTATTTAAAGTTATCCCTTTTAAGTAGTAAAATTAAAGTTTACCCTTTTCCACTTTTTTCATCAATTTCTTTATATTCTCAATTTTTTGTTGTATTTCTGCTTCCAATTGTTTATTCCCAGCTTTTGTAGCAGCATCCAATGCATTTCGCAACCTTATTAATTCATTCTCTAACTCTTGATAATATCCGATTCTCATTATTTTTAGTGATGTTCCAACATCTATTCCCAATGGGCTAACAAATTTCTCACATGCTTTCCAAACAAAGCCTGTGAACAAAGTTCCAACCATAAGAGCTCCTATACCAGCAAATCCGTACTCTAAGAGTTGGATGAGAAAAGTGGCAAAAAATCCCCTGAAAGCAATAAGTGCTCCGACCACTGCTATGACTCTTTGGGCATACTTATTTTCTATTATGAAAGTTGGCATGAAGCTGAAAAATAGAGAAATAAGGAGAGCAAGCGGTGCAATAATACCAAAAATTGTAAATGTTGCAATCGAAAGCGAGTCCAAATTTTGAGGCACATATCCTGTGAAAATACAAGAAACTGTGTAAAATAGTCCGGGCATTGTAAAAATAGAAACATCTGGTTTAAACATGCTTATGCATTTTTCATAAGTTACTGTCGGTGCGCCAAAGAGTGGAAGCATGACACCACCTACGATTAAGATAATAGTTAGATACAAGGCTCCAATACCTGCGTACAGGATCCATTTCACTCTCGTTATCAATGCACCTGTGATAAGTGCTGAAGCTACAACAAGAAAAATTGCCCACCAGCTACTTATCGTTTTAATCCATTCTGGTGTTATAAATTGTGGTGGTTGTGGTTGTT
>JAWBTN010000112.1:0-3744 GCA_039000415.1 Candidatus Aenigmatarchaeota archaeon
TTTGCCAAATAATGGGAGCTAAGACTGTTTTCTTGAAAGATAGTGAAGAGTATGTGAGAGAAGTTATAAAAGCTCCTGAGAAAGTTAGAATTCTCTGCTTGATGCCTTTGGGCTATCCTGCTGAGAAAAAAATACCGCATACTATGAAAGAATTTGATCAGAAAAAGATTCATTGGGAAAATTGGTGAAGGTTTTAAGTAAGTTTATATTTTTCAATAGAATAAACATCTTCAGGTTCCCAAGGATTTTCTTCTTCACCATCTTCTTCGGTTCTATCTAAAGAAATTTCTCCAAAATATTTTTCAACAGGATCTTCTCTAATATCGGTTGTGTATCCAACCATATTCATCTAAAATTTTAACTTACATGTTTAAATTTTTTAACACTTGCTCTAATTCTTCCATATTGTTGCAATTCATCAAACATTCTTCTACTTTTTCTTTTCCCACTTTTTCTTTTACAGATTCCATTAACTTTTTTAATCGCATAACCTCTCTATCAAATTCATCTTGTGCTGAAGACTCGTCTTGAGTTGCAATAAAATAATAATAAGCAGTTCCCATAACCAGAATATCTTTTTTAATTTTCTCCAAAAATTTCAAATGTTTTTCATATTTTTGAGAGCCCTTTTATAATTCTCAACAACTCTAGATCTTGTATAAAAATAATCTAATCTTGCAGCAATCTCTCTTGATGATTGAGTATAACCACAAATCACTATGTTGTAAGGCAGGCCTAGAAATATGCCAGGAAAGTATGCAACATCATTTTCATGGCTCATATCAACAACATTGTAGAAAAAAAGTATTACCAACCCTCTCAACAAAATATTTTTTAGTTAAAGCTATTTCTCCAATTTTTTCTTTAATTCCTGGTAAGTCTGCTTTTTGTTCTTGCCCCGTTGCTTTTGTACCTAATTCAATTAATTTTAAACAATTGTAAAGCTCCCAAAGTAGAAGCGTTTCTTCTTGGTTTGGGTTTATCAATTTCTTCACCCTTCTCTTACTTTTCAAATATTCTCTTTTAACTTTTTGTTCAGATGGTTTTCTAGTTCTACTTACTGGGATGACTCACTATATTTCTCTGCTTCTGGTGTTAGAATGTTATAGAGGTTTATATATAACTTCTCCAACTCTTGTACTTCTTTATCGTCACCATATCGGCTACGTAATGTTGAAATTAATCTTTTTATTTGGGTTGCCAATTTTGGTACTCCTTTATATTGTTGAAGTGTTCGTATAATTTTTTCTTCATCCTTACCTATAAGAGGAACGTTATCTTCATATAACGCCTTTTCTACTTGTTGTAGTACTTCTACTCCCTTTTTTAGATTACCCAGTCTCATTGCACGCTCTGCTTGTTGGAGTAAATTTGATAGTCGAACATAGTTTTTTATTTCTTCCTCAAACACCATTTTTTCACCATTAATTACTTAAAAGTAGTAATATTAAATTTTTTCTCTAGTTTAAAACATATCTTTGAGTAAATAAATCTTTAAATATACCACCAAATAGTAATAAAATGTGAGAAAATGGACGAATTACCAAAAGCGGATTTGTATATCGTGGAAAAAGCAGAAGAAATAGTAGAAGATTTAAAAAATAAGGGATTCACAGACATAGAGATACTTCCATCTCAAAAAGACACAACGCCTGAAGCAGTAGTGATTAGATTTCCCTACCATTTAAATCACTCACACGAGGATCATCTAAGGTTCTTCATTAACTACAGTGCCACAAACTCAATAAAAACTCATGGAGAAAAAGGTTATAGGTCTGTAGAAGTGTGGCATGAGGAGAATGGTTCAGGAAGCAACTATTATCTCTGTGATGTCAGATATCACCCCGATAGAAGTGTAAGGGATGTTTTAATGAGAATCTATACAAGAAAAGAAGAAACAATAGTAAAAATCCCTATACGCCAGGCAGGCCACCCTCTGGTCGACTATGTCTTGGACTTTATTAAAAATTATCCAGAAAATAAAAACAGATACTCAGAGGAAAGGAAAAGAGCTTTTACAGAAATCTACGAACAAGTATAAAGTAAAACAGTAGCATCAAAAAGCTTGGCTTACTTGTACTCTTTTCATTTTTTCTTGAACAAGAAGTAGAGCAAAATTACCAAAAGCATTGAAGCTATGGTCAAGTAAGCTGCTGAAACGCTTGTTTGAGCCAAGAACATCCCTTGGGTTGAGAAATCAACGAAATGGAAAACTGCTAGAAGGCCGAGCAAAATTGGAATTGTTATTAGTGGTAATGTGGAAATTTTTTTATATTTTTCTTTCAACTCTCGTGCCTCTTCTGTTTCTTTTATCATTTCTTGGATGGTATTTATCACTCTACTTAAAGGAGCATTTTCCTTATATTTTTCAAGAAAATTCCTTAATGAAGAAGCAGCGTTGCTCAAGTTTTTTAAATTTACATCTTGTGTCGATTTATATGCCTCTGTGAGGAAGTTTTCTACTTTTGGTTTCAATTGATTTATTTCATCCTTTAATTTGGGATCTTCTTCTAACTTTTTAATCTCAAAGTATACTCTCCCCAATTTATACAATATAGTTGTTTCAATTACTTCCTCACATATTTTCATTGCGTCTTTAGCTAGTTCACGAGCTTCTCTTCTTATTTTATAATCTCCAATTTTTGCAGCTGTTTCAATTTCTTGATAATGGCTTTTAAAAACATTGTATTTTTCTTTTAGTCTTTTATATTCCATTTCTAGTCGTTTTTCCAGTTGTTCGCCTATGCCCAACAGTCGAAGAATTGCCGCTGTATCGTAAATAAATCTCAACGCATAATTAAGTTCAGATTTTGGATTCTCATCCTTTGTATCCATAATAATTATTTTTTAAATTAGGATATTTATTTCTTCTTGCCAGCAAAATGCTCTAGCTGAATTAAATTTATGAATTTTTTCTATCATTATTTACACTAAGTTTTAAGATTCATTTAAAACGGTCTTTCCCTTCTCCTGAGCTCAAACATACTAGCCAAATTTCCAAGCTTACTCTTAAGATCCAAACCAAACTCTTCTATTTCTCTTTCACTCAGCCTTGCTCTCAAGTCAGCTTCTATCAAAACAGAAGGAAAAGCATAAGTTGAAGAATTGCAAATTGCGAGCAAAACAGAAGAAATCTTGTTAGCGAGCGCGCTTGCATTCAAGCTTGCCAAAAAATCAATTCTTATTGGCCTATCAAACTCAGCTGCTTTGAGATAAAAGCTGAAAATTTTCTTTCCAGTCTCACCAAACTCTTTTAAGATCGGATGTTTTTCAGGCTCAGAAGAATAAGAAAAAGCAAAAGTTCTTTCTCCATAGTTCAAAGCATAAGTAAGCAAGTTCGTGTCTTTTGTCTTTTCAAGTAAAACTCTAGCTTCTCTTATTTCGGGTAATAGGCTCAATTTTTCTCCTAAAATTTCACAAAATCTTGTGCCCCTACTATCTTCTATCACTCCTGCCAAAATTGTTCCATTCTCTTCAGCCGTTAAGAAAAGCCTTTTGTAAGCTTCTATCATCTGTTGATAAATTTGAAAGAGTAAAGAAGAAGATTCTGGTCTATGTACCTAATGTGGCACAATCGAACCATCTAACAAAAGCAAATCAGGCTTGAATTTTTTTATTGCTTCTGTAGCAATTTCAACTTCTATCATTTGCCGTTGCATATTTGAATTGAGCTCAAACTCAAGTTCAGAAAAAGGATCAAAAATCACATTTGGAATAGGTGAAGGCAAAGGCTCAGGATAGTAG
>JAWBTN010000113.1:0-3721 GCA_039000415.1 Candidatus Aenigmatarchaeota archaeon
TTTCTCGCGTTTTTTCTTATTTTCTCATATTTTTTCTTATTTTTGAAATACTCTAAGATTTTATTTGCTATTTCTTTTGGATCATTCTTGTAAACACTTATCCATGTTTTGCATTTCCATTCTTTTCTAGGGAAAAAAGAAGTTAAATACAGAGCCTTACATGCCATAGCTTCACACATAATCAAACCTAATCCGTTCCTATTTTTTTCTCCCCTTATGTCAGTAAGAACCAAAATTTCAAATTTATTTAAGTAGTAAGGAATTTTTTCATGTGGTATTTGGTCATGAAACTTTACTCTTTCAGATAGATTTAACTTTTTTGTTAAGCTAATAAGTTTCTCTTTAAGCGGACCATTTCCATATATTTCTAGTCTTATTGGTTCAGGTAGGAATTTCATAGCTTTTATAACCAAATCTACTCCTTTAAATGGGTCTAATCTTCCTATATAGGCAATTGTGTTCTTCTTTTTCTTGATATTCATAGGTCGGAAAATATTTGTGTCAACAGCCTGAAAATGTTTTTTTATTTTTTTAGATGGTACACCATTTTTTCTAAGAAATACATCCCCACCCATCCCATCATCCACTACAAAATACATATCACAATTACTGCCAGGTATCAATTTTTTATTTATAGTATCAAGAAGAATGTAGATGGGAAAAGGATAAAGTAATTTCCAATAGCCAGCAAAAGTAGCATGAAGAGTCATTACTATCGGTGTCTTTACTCTAAAAACTTTTTTGAGCATCCATGCAGCACATTCAGAAGCTATACCAGAGTGTAAATGAATAATATCGTAATTTTTATAAATAGCTAAAATTGTTTTAATCAGAGTTAATATGAATCTAAATCTAGTGAGGTTTATTTTCCTGCCAGCTGCTTCATAGAAAGGAACGTTTATTCTTATTACTTTTACATTTTTAATTCTTTTTTCTTTGTATTTAGAATCAAATTTTCTAGTTATGATAGTTGTTTTTATGCCTAATTTTCCAAATCTTTTTGCCATTTCATAAGCGTAAATAGCACTACCACTCATTTCTGGGGGGAAACTTTCAGTAATCATTAAGATTTTCATAAAATAAGATTTTATTTTAAGTAAAAGAATAGGTTTTTCCAATTAATTAAAGTATAGTGAAAATTATGTTCGATTCTTTATGGGATAAAAAAGAAATAATTATAAAGAAAGAATACATCAAAGGTAAACCTATTTTAGATGTAGGTTGTAATGAAGGAATTTTCTTGGCTAGATTCAAAGAAGAAAAGTTCGGAATAGATATTGATGGAAAACTTTTAAAAAAAGAAAAAAAAGGAAAATAAAAACTTTCAGGATAGATTTAAACAAACCATTTGACTTACACAAAAAATTTTTCAATATTTTTTGTCTCGATGTTTTAGAACATTTATTTTATCCTGAAGTTTGTCTTAAATCTTGTTATAAGCATTTGGAGAAAGAAGGAAGATTTTTTGTTTCAATTCCTTATTTTGGCTTAATTAAAAGAATTATAGTCTCTCTTTTTTATTTTGATAGAATCTTTGGTTAAGAATTCTCCATATAAGGTTTTACTCTCCAAAATGTATGCGCGAGCTTTTAACGAAAGTGGGTTTTAGAATTATTAAAGAATACAAGATAGGGAGATTTTGGCCTGTGTACATGAACATTTTATTTGTTTGTACAAAATAATCAAATATGAAAATTTTACATTTAGGCAAATACTTCTACCCAGAAAGAGGTGGAATAGAAAACTATACTTACATTTTAGCAAAAGAAGCAAGAAAATCGGGTTATGAAGTTTATGTAATAGTTTCAAACACTTCTAAAAAGTTTAAGTACGAAAAAATAAAGAAAATAAAAGTTTTTCGCTTACCAAGAGTTTTTTACTGTCTTCATTCACCTTTCACCCCAGTTTTTGTTTGTTTAATTAAAAAAATTGATCCAGACATAATTCACTTACATGTTCCAAATCCATGGTTCGAATTCAACTTATTCCTTTACTCCCTGGTTAATAAAAAGGCAAAAATTGTTGTAACATACCATTCAGATATCATCTACTATACTTTTTTTCATTTCTTTGGAGAAATTTTCCGAAGACTCTACCTTTTTCCTTTACTTAAAGTTTCAAGAAAAATTATAGCTACAAGCCAAAACTATGTTGAAGGTTCTAACATCCTTAGAAAGTTTAAGAAAAAAGTTAAAATAATTCCTTTAGGTGTTGACACAAGGAAATTTAAACCAATTAAGGTCAAAAAACTGAAGAAAAATGTTTTACTTTTTTTAGGAAGACTTTTTCCCTATAAAGGTTTGGAATATCTTTTGGAAGCGATAAAAATCGTTTCTGAAAGTAGAAAAGACTTTATACTTTTAATAGTTGGTGAAGGTAAACTAAGAAAAAAACTAGAAAAGCTTGCAAAAAATTTAGGAATAAACAATTTTGTTAAGTTTACTGGAAAAGTTTCAGATGAAGAAGCAGTTAAATACTATAATTTGTGTGATATCTTTATTCTCCCTTCTATTCACAAGTCGGAAGCTTTCGGTATTTCTCAACTTGAAGCAATGGCTTGTTGTAAGCCAGTAATTTCAACAAACCTAGAAGGTTCAGGAGTACCTTGGGTTAATCAACATATGAAAACAGGCTTAGTAGTTGAGCCAAAAAACTCTCAAGCTTTAGCGAAGGCTATTCTCTTTCTTTTAGAAAACAAAGAATTAAGAAAGAAAATGGGAATAAACGCAAGAAAAAGAGTTTTAAAATATTTTACTTTAGAAAAAATGATAGGAGAAACTTTTAGAGTCTATAGAAAATAAAATTATTTTCTAATTTTTCTAATCTTTATTAAAAAATAAAATTCTCTCGCAAATAAACTTGGATATATTTTGGCTAGAAATAGTCGAATTTTGAAAATGTGTTTTCCTCTCCAATTTCCAACTAATGGTTTCTCATTTTCAAAGGAACCAAAGAAATTTTTAACAAATTCTCTAGCAGTTTTTAAGTTGAATATGTGCTTATGTCCATAAGGTTTATAGCCTCCTCCCCATTTGTTAATCAAGAACTGAAATCTTCTTATAATGAAAAACTCGTTGGGTAAACCTACGATGATAAATTTTTTACAAATTCGCTTACATTCTTCAATCAATTCTTCCACTGTATTTAAATGCTCTAGTATTTGTGATAAGATTATACAATCTATCGACTTGTTTGGAAATGGTAGTTTTTGAGTTTTATTTAAATCCATTTTTATTTCAGCATTCTTCAAATCTACTCCAATATATTTTTTAAACTTTTTTTTAAGATACCTTCCCCCACAACCTATATCCAACACGCTTTCTACCTCTCTCGGTATCATTTTATAAATTTCTTCCATTCTGTAATCCATAATAGTTATTAAGGTCGATAGGGATAAATTACTTTAACTCCAAAAAGGGAATGAAAATGAAAGAAGAAAAAAAACTTTTTTCAAACGCTTTTTACCTTTTCCTAGACCTTTTTTCAATAAACTTGTTCAGCCTTTTTTATGTGCTAACGATGTGGAAGTTTTTACCTCCAGAAGACTATGGAATAGTAGCAACAGCTACCAACTTTTCTCTACTAGTTTCAAACATTTGTTTTTTAGGTTTTGGAACTGCAAACGCAAAGCTTATTTCAGAATATCATCAAAAGAAACAATTTGATAAAATTAGCGCATTGCTTAAATTTTCTCTTATTGTTTCGTCTATTCTTTTTCTCT
>JAWBTN010000114.1:0-3689 GCA_039000415.1 Candidatus Aenigmatarchaeota archaeon
CCATACATCTTGGGCTACTACCATCTTTAGGTTTTTCACACCATTTTGGTTTATCCACAGGGCAACAATGTCCATTAGTACAAATCGGTGCTTCTGAAGGACAACAATCCCTTCCTAAAGAATCTTTTTTTGCCTCCGGTGCACCTGGGCAAATCCTATCTTCTGAGCAAATAGGCATTTCTTCACATTTTAAGCTCGTGTGATTACAATAACCAGAGCAACAAAGTATGGAATCAGTACAATATTCTCCCAAATCCAAGCACCTACACATCAAAGCTATTTTTCTTCCTTTCTTCAAAACAAAAATCTTTTCACAATCTTCAAAAGAATTTTCAACGATTTCTGGAGCTAATTTTGAAAAGCTCGCTTGTTTCCCAGAAATTTTATCCAAAGCTTTAACAACATTATTCTCAATTTCAACCCTATATTTCTCAATTATTGGGTAATAAATAAAAGCGGCATCTCCTGTTGTTCCTATAGCTCTATCAACTATCGATTCCAAATCTTTGATGAAAGATAAAATAACTTCTTCTTCTCCAAGCTGTTGTTGAGCTATGTAAATTCCCCTCAATTGAAAAGCCGTGATGCCAACCGCAATTAAAACTCCGATAGTCAAAATAATTTCTGTTGCTATAGCTTTCACAAATATTATTTGAAAAATTGATAAAAAAATCAAATGGTTGTAACTAAAACTTCATCACCAGAAGTCTTGTTTATCAAGATTTCATAATCTCTTCTCGGCGATCTTCCCAAAATCTTGTTCACTGCGACGAAAATGTCTTCTTGCTCAGGTAAAACTCCTAGGTGTGGCATTTGAATTCTACATAGAAATTGTTTAGGTGGCTCTGGACAACACCTCAAGTATTTTTCATCTTTAAATTGTAAGCAAACGCTTTTTCCAAAACTAATTTCTCCGTTTTTTATTTTATCTAAAACTTTGGGTAATGGGTTGAAAACATCTTGCGTAGCATAAACTACCCTCACCGTTGACGGAAAGCTGTATTTCTTTATCAAATAATTTCCCAACTCTTGAACGCAAACCGTGTTAATGTTGTAGCAGAGGTCTGAAAATTGAGCTAGAGCATCTTGCTTTTGAGAATAGTTGATCATGTTGGAAAGTAAGTTATACCCAACCAACATGGCAAGTATAGCGATAACTATACCTCCAAAAACGTAAACCCACAATTCAGGCATAAATAGAAATTGATTTCGCTAACTTAAATTTCAGTCAATAAAAATAAAAAAGGGGGAGTCACCTCTCAAGCGTTATGGTTATCGTGGAAACGTTTATCTTACTCTTATCTTCAAGCTCTTTTTCTTCTGTTCCTATTTCTATGTTCTTTATCTTTGCATCTGTTATGAACCTCCTGGTAACTATCTGTGCAACGTCTACTGCTCTTGATATAGCTCTCCCCCTAGCTTTTATATGAACTTCTTTTTTACCAGAGTTGAATTGAGTTATCACCCCTAGCACGTAAGCCATAGAAGGTTTTTTACCAACGAATATCACGTTGTCTTGATTTCCTGCTTTTTCTGCCATTCAATCCACCTCCTTTATGTTCTGCTATCTGCTTTAATTATAAGAAATATGATTAGGAAGATTTATAAATGTTATTAAAATCGATTATCTTCTCCCCCACTTCTTGTAAAGATCTTCATAAGTTTTTCCTTTCTTCTTCATAAAGAAGAAGTAATAAGCTGCGAAGAGGAGTATGAGGATGAGCATAACTATCAAAACTATCAAAAAGTAATCCGGCCCTTCGGTTTCTTCTTCCATTTCTAAAGTTGTGGTTGTTTTCGCTGGAATTGTTGTTTCTGCTGTTGTGGTTGTTGTTTTCTCACGAGATGCTTCAACAACGATTGGTGTACATTCACTTTGAGTTTCTCCATCCGAACACAAAACTTTCAAATAATGAATATTTTCAACTTCAGGCTTCCACTTGAAGTATCCGTTCGAAAAAGTGAATTCATAGCTCGGGTTCATCGAACAAGGGGAATAAAAGATATCTACTATACCAGAATCGCAATCTGTTACAGTGCAATAACAATCTCCAACTAAACATTTTGAACAAACTATTTCAGCAGATGTTACACTCTGCAATAAAAAAAATACTGTTAAAACGATCAACAAAAATTTTTTCATCAACATGTCACACTTACCATTTCTCCAGGTTTTGACCAAGCTATCGGGTTCACAACATCAGAGATCTTAAAAGCTTTCCAAGTTACTGAATAAGTTCCTCTTCCTATATCGGTGCAATCCAAAGATAAGCTCGCTGTTCCATCGCCTATCATAGCTGTATATTTTTTGTTGATAGTTTTTCCTTCTTTACTTAAGGTGAAAACTATTACCACATCTTCAGCAAGATTGTTGGAATAATCTAATTTTATTTTAATAGTATTATCCTGCTTTTCTGCTCTGAAGTTAAACGCTTGGAATTTTCTCGTTGGAATCGTTCCTCCTACAACAACTTGTTTTTCTTCATATGTTTGCGGGCTAATACATTGAACAGTAACTTCAACAACACCAGGCTTCTCTGAAATGAAAGACGTCTTGAATCTTGTCTTATTTATTTTTTCCTTCCATTTCAATAAAGTTGTTCCTAAAACTGCGCTAAACCATCCATCTTCACATCCGTTAACTCTACATTCGCAAGGCTCTCTAGTTCTACAATCTTCGTCACATTCCAAGAAAGGTTCTTTAACTTCTAAAATATGTTGAAAAGTTTGGGGTTGTGTATTTTTGAAGCAGATAGCAGTTATCAATATTTTTCCACTTGAATTCGGCTCAAAATCTATTTGGTATGGTGGAATTGGAGAATTCATCATAGAATTCAAAGGCTTGCCTTGTTGATTCTGTAAAATCCAAAAACCATTATCGCAAGTTGTTTTCAACTCACATTTACATTCTGACCTAGCATAACATTCTTCACATTCTATTTTCTTGGCAGAAGGACATGCATAGCAATACCATAAACCAAGTTTATCTTTATTCTCTTTGATCACACAATTTTCCCCAACTTGCGAAGGATGTGAACAAACATTACCACCTTCATCTCCACACCTGCTTGTTACGCTACCTGGATAACTACAGCCTGTAGGTTCTGTTGCGTTGTATTCGAAACAAAAACTTCTTAAATCAAAACAACAACTATTTGCTTTACATTTAACACAATGTTGTTGAGCACCATATCTAACGATTTCCAAATCACTCCTCTGTTCTGCTACACTCTTATCCAAGCAAAAACCTCTCTTATTCTCTTCTCTAACATCACCTTCATAACAATAAATTGAAGCTTTCTTCCATGTTCCAGAATTGTCGCATGGGTCGTCTGTTGGAGGTGTGGTTGTTGAGGTAGTAGGTGGGGGTGTGGTGGTTGTTGAGGTAGTAGGTGGGGGTGTGGTGGTTGTTGAGGTAGTAGGTGGGGGTGTGGTGGTTGGAGTGGGGGTACAAAAAGCGCAATAGATAGGACCTAGTTTAGACATTTCTTCTTTTAAATTACACCCTTGCCCTTGAATGGCTGATAGAACATCACAGGTGTTTCCATTTTTGTCAGCACAAGTTGATGTTACAATTCCTCTGCGACCTATACAACCAGTTGGTGAGCTTGAAGAATAATCATAACAAAAGCTTATGAATTCATGGCAACAATCACTATTTTTACACTTAACACAATGTTCGTTTGAAC
>JAWBTN010000115.1:0-3670 GCA_039000415.1 Candidatus Aenigmatarchaeota archaeon
AACCCATGAAATCATCCCTTTCTTACAATAATTGCAGATAATTTTTTCTGGCCTTGATTTTTTGAAGTTTTTGTTCAAAATTGCTTCAACCATTTCTTCAGAAATTTTCTTCACAACTTTGCTTTTTTCCATTTTCTTTATTTTTTCTGTATACTTTCCAGACAAATATTTGCTTACAGCAGCTTGGGTTAAATCAAGCTTTGAAGCAATTTCTTCTTGTTTTAAACCTTTAGCATAAAGAAGCTTTGCAGTTCTAACCCTGACGGCAGGAATTATTTGTTTTACAACCATTTCACACACTACACTCATAATATTTTTTATAACTCAGTTTTATTTATTGCTTTAAAAAGAAGATTTTTATTTTGAGAAGGAAGAAAATAAATCATGCGCCAGTAGTCTAGCCTGGTAGGACACGAGCTTCCCAAGCTTGGGACCCGGGTTCAAATCCCGGCTGGCGCACTCAATCTAAGCTTTAATTCTCTTTTTCTTAAGACTAAGTCAAACCAAAACTTTTTCCTTCCCTTTTTTGAACTTTATAAGTTCGTGAGTATTAGCAAAATAGGTGACTTCAACATTTTCTACACATGAAAAGTCAAGAATAGTATTATAACCAGACCCTCTGTTAATCTTTCTTCTTGTAGCTAGAGGTGGAGGATAAAGTCGGAAACACCATCCAGTAAGGATTGGTATTTTTTGGGATAATTTAACCATTACTGCTCCATCATGAATTGCCGGATTTATTTTGATAGCTTCTTTATAAATTCTAATAAAATCTCTAATTTCAATATTTATAGGTGGCTGGGGATTTATAGGCATTTGCGCACAAAATTTTGGATACTCACAGTTTTTATATAAAACCATTAGAAAAGTGTTTTTAAAAACTGATTCTAGACGCATTTTTTTCAAAATTTTGTCAAAGTAATTTTCATAATCCATTATACCATCTCTCCATCTTTTCCTTACTTTCTAACAACCTATTTTTTGAAAAAAATTCAAAAATAAACGGACCTTCATATCCTACTTTCTTCAAGCATCTGAAAATTTTTAAAAAATTAATATTCCCCGAACCAATTGGCAAATGATCTTTTTTGCCTTTTACATCATGTAAATGAACATTACAAATGAATTTGTGTAAACACTTTATAAATTTATCTACACTTTCTTTTACCAATATTAAATGGCCTATGTCTAATGTAATTTTCAATTCTTGAAGATAAGACAATAATGTTATATATTCTCTTCTTCCTCGAACAACACCATTTACAGAATTCTCGAGGGCTAGAGGTATGTTTTTACAAATACTCATCATTGTTTTTAAATTTTTAACTAAAAAATCTAATTGTTTTTCAACAGAGTAACAATCACTTAGTTGGCCTCCATGAAGAGTTATACTTTTTACCTTTACAATTTTTGCGACTTCTAATTCTTTTTTAATAAGTTTAAGGTCATCTGCAGAAAGAGGAAGGTTTAAGTTAAAAGAGGATAAATGAATAATTAGATTAATTTTGTTTGTATATGAAATTTCTCTAATTCGTTTTAGAATATAGCTATCTAGCTTAAAATCACTAGGCCTAAACTCCATCCACTTAAAATTATTTTTAACAACAAATCTCAAATTGTCAAAAAGAGAATTTTTTCTTGAGGCGAAAATTCCTATGTTCATATTCTTATCCCACCCAATTTTTCATTGCCAAATGTAAAATACCATAATCCTCTATAGTTTTCCCAAGATCTAGGCCTTAAAGATGTAGTGATGAACATTTTTTCTATTTCTTTCCTCACTTTTATATAGTATTCTATATTTTCAGCATCTAACACTCTTAATTTTTTCTGCTCTTCCCAATGTGGTTGAAAAATTTGAATTATAGGAAATCTATCTATAAGATGTAGAAATCTTTTAAATCCTTTAACTATTTCCTCGATTGGCTCAAGGCCAACTATATAAGTGAAACTTCTTGATATTCCTAGTTCTTTGCAATAGTTAAAAACATTTTCAATATCTTCGAGTGTAACTCTTGATTTAATATTTTTAAGTAGTTCATTCCTTCTTGTAAAACACTCCAGCGAGAAAATTAAAGCGAAATTAGGAACTCTTTCTTTTATAGAAGCTAATTCTTTCTTTGAGACTAACTCCGAGCCTATATACAATAACTCTCCATTAAAACCATTTTTGCAAAAATATTGAGCGACTGTTTTAATATGTTCCGATGCTTTTTCCTCACTTCCAAAACAGCCTGTGACAATTGAGATTTGATATAAATTAGAAATACTAGTAGATACACTTAAAGGTCTATGAAAATGTGGCCTAGTACTATTATATTTTTCCGGAAGAGTAAACAAATCTTTGATACATTTTTCCAGTTTTTCTTCAGAATCCAAAGTAAATTTGTCAGTAGCATCTTGTCTATATGTAGCACAAAAAGCACATCCGCTACAAGAACTTCTGGAGTTTGAGTTTAAAACTAAAACTGTATCGTTCCTTCTAAAATAGGTAGCATCACATGTATCATTCTCAACCTCCAAACAATCTCCTACTTTTTGTGTTTCAAGAAATAGGCCATTGTTTTTAAGGTAAAAAGGGGTGTTTCTAATTATGGGGATGCCAAAGTAAAAAACTTCTTGTGGTTGTGAATAAAGTCTAAGTTTGAACCTTACTCTTTTATAAGGCAAATCTGAGTTTAAGCCTGAAGCATTGAGGGATATCAAAATTACATCCTCTTTAGGAATGTCATATTTATATGAAAGTTCTTCCGCCTCTTTAACATCTTTTAACATAATTTTTTATTAAAGTTGAACATTTAAAATACTTTATTTATTACTTAGAAAGGAGTGTCAAGCACATAGGTAAAATTCCAAATAAAAAAATTTCGAGAAATTTTTAAACCCCCTTCAAGAATATCTGCAAGAAAATTATTCAGATCAAAAGCTAGGGAAGATTTCGGTTATATTGTAATAGTGAGGCTGGCGCACTAGATAATGAACTTTTTCCGAATAGCCTTTTACTCTTTTGACACATTTTGAGGCTTCATTTAACAACTCCTAATGATAACTCTTTCACAAATCATAAACGGCATTTTTACTATGTTTTTATATTCATTCAAAAATTCTTCAAACATCCTTTCCATCAAGATGTAAGGAGAAGAAGCCATACAATTTACAGAAAGTCTCAAATAATTTTCTTTGCTCATCCTTTCACACAACTTTATTTTTTCAAACAAATCCTCTAAACTATCTTGGACTAAAATTCCATTGTACTCGTGCTTTATGTATTCTGGAACTGTGCCAGAAGATGTTGAAATTGGTGGTCTTCCGTTGAGTGAAGCTTTCATATGGCTTGTGCCGCTTGCTTCAGCCCAAGCTATTGGTATGTTTACCCAAAAATCTGAGCCAGAAACGAGGTGAAAAGCTTTATTTTCATCGAAATTCAAAACATAAGCAACTTTTGGATTTTCGTTTTTAACCACTTCATAAAACTCTTCCAAAAATTCTTCACCATACTTTCCTATTAGAGGCCCTGAAAAAATGCAAACTGAGTTTGAGTCAAAATCTTTAGCTATCCTCAGAAAATCTTTCTGCCTTTTGTATTCAGTTATCCTTTTAGCAAAAGTAAAGATTTTAGAGTTGGGAGGAATGGAAGTGAAATTGGAAATAATTTCCCCATTTTCATACC
>JAWBTN010000116.1:0-3650 GCA_039000415.1 Candidatus Aenigmatarchaeota archaeon
TCTTCTCAAGAATAGAGAGTGGAAAATAAAGTTTGAGCAAAGAATAAAAGAGTGGAAGGAAAAAGAAGAGGAAAGAATAAGGGAAGATGCTATAAAAAGAAGTGCAAGAGCTTTGTCTGGAAAGGCTTTGGAAAAGCTTGTGCCTTTTCTTGAGAATTTTCCTTACGATGCTCATGACATAAGATGGCTAGGCGACCCAATAGACTTAATAATTTTTGATGGTTATTCTTCTTCTGAAGGAAAAAATTTAAGGCAAATAGTTTTTTGTGAAGTGAAATCAGGAGAAAGCAGGCTTACCCAAGCTCAGAAGAAAGTTAAGGAAATAGTTGAAGAAAAAAAGGTAAAGTGGGAAGAATTTAGGGTTTAGAAATGTTTATTAGCCCAAATTTTTTAAAAAATATTTATGGAATTAAATATTTCAAGTAAATTTTTTCTTATTATCTTGTTTTCCCTTTCGTTCTTTCTAATTCTTGTTTTAAAAGCTTTTCCTGATGCTGGCTTAAGAGACGATTTAAACGTTACCCTATTATCTCCTGAGAACAATAAAGTTGTTAACACAAAAAATGTAAACTTTACTTTTGAAGTTGAATGGGATGATTCTTCTATAGTAATTAAAAATTGTACTTTATTTGGTAATTTTACCGGTGAATGGGCTGCTAACGAAACAAACCAAACTGAAATCGTTGAAGGAGAAAACGGAATTTACTTAGAAAATTTGGAAGATGGTGCTTATGAATGGAATGTTTATTGTTTTAACGAAACAGAAGAAGTTTACGAATATGCTGAAAACAACAGGACTGTGATAATCGATGCAGTCTCGCCATTTTACTTGTTTGGCTGCTCTGACTTAGACGAAGATGGAGCAACTTACTATTTAGATAATGACATCGAATCATCAGCGTTAATATGTATGAACATTTCTGCCAAGAATGTTATTCTAGATTGTCAAGGTCACACAATAAAAGGAAATGCTTCGGCATCCTTTGGAATTGGAATTTATATTAATCGAACCTCTCAAGAAAGTACAAATATAACTGTAAAAAATTGTACTGTAACAAATTGGTCTACTACTAACATTCTAATAATGCATGCGAACGACAATACTCTCCAAGATATAACAAGTATTTCGAGCCCCAATCATGGTATATTAATCTATTCAAGCTCTACCAACAAAATCATCAATTCAACTTTTTCAGGAAATTTGGTATTTGATTTTAGTATTTTTGCTTCCGTAGATTCAGAATGTAATAACTATTTAGAAAATGTTAAAGGTACAGGTGCACCGATAAAATATTTTAATTCTTCTGTAACTCTTACTAATGAAGTTCTTTCTGAACTCGTTCTATGTAACGCAGACAATTCAAATATAATAAATGTAACAATTCGGTCTTATCCAGCAACAAAAAATAACGCACTATATGTTCATAGAACTGATAATTCAAACTTCACTAATATTAATTCTTCCTATAACAGAAATGGTATAATTCTCTTTAATAGTTCAAAAAACACTATCATCAATTCTACATTCATTTCAAATGAAGACTATGGAATCCATCTTTTTAAAAGTCCCGATAATAAAGTTATAAATTCGATAATTGGTTCTAACAAAAATGGAATTTACATACAAAATTCTAGTAGTAACAAAGTAAATTCGTGCATAATCCAAAACAATTCCTATGGTATAAAGATAGGATATTCAGAAAATAACTTTCTGTTTAACAATTTACTTAACAATACAGATAATGTATTTCTTTCTGGGGCAACTATACTCCCAAATTTCTGGAATACCACAAAGCAATCAGGAACAAGAATCCACTCCCCTGGGAACTATATAGGAGGTAACTACTGGACAAATTCGACTAACGACGGATACTCCGACATATGTACAGATAACAATAAAGATGGGTTCTGTGATTCTGCTTTAAACATATCAAACATGCAACCTTGTACTCCTGGGGTAGATTGTGGAGAAAATGTTGATTTCTGGCCTTTAAGCGACGAATATGTAGCACCTTCACCACCTTCACCTTCACTACCATCTCTAGGTCCAGGGGCAGGAGCTCCTCTAACAACAGTATCAACAACTCCAGGAAAAGCTATTATCTTCATTCCTTTGATAGCAGCCATGAGCAAAGCTAACGTTAGCATACAAAAAACAGAAGGAATAGATTTTACTCAAATAGTTATTTCAGTTAGAAATAGAGTAACTTCTGTTCAAATAAACATAACAAAACTAGATGAAAAACCAGAAGAAGTTCCTGCCTTAGTTAACGTTTATCGCTACATAAGAGTTGACAAGAAGAATATTCATGACGAAAACATAACAGAAGTTAAGCTTAGGTTTAGAGTTCAAAAATCTTGGATTAACTCCAATAACATAAAACTCGATTCCATAGCTTTATACAGGTACACTTACAGATGGGAAAAACTTAACACTCTAAGAATAGGAGAGGATTCAGAGGACATTTACTTTGAAGCTTCTAGTCCAGGGCTAAGCTACTTTGCGATAGCAGGAGAAAAATCTAAGCAAACTTGTCCTTATGAATGCTGCATAGGAGAGGCAGAGTATTATGATAAAGCTTGCACTTCTGGCTACAAATGCGAGAATCATGCTTGCATTCCTATAGTTACTCCTTGCACAGAAGATTGGGTTTGTTCTGAATGGACTGCATGTATAGGAGGAAAACAAACAAGAGTTTGTATGGATAGGAATAGATGTGGAACTGTAGCTAATAAACCAGAAGAAGAAAGGATTTGCGAAGAAAAACCTGAGGAAAAGTTACCAATTTTAGTTTTCTGGTTAGGAATAATAGTTGTTATTTTAGCTATTTTTATCATCACAAAAATAATAGCCAAAAAATTACAAACAAAAGTTGAAGAGAAGCCTAAACCTAAAGAGAAACCAAAAGTTGAACTAAAAAAGAAGCCAAAAAAGAAGAGATAAAAAGAAATAGCTTTTTCTTTAAGTTATTCAAAAATTAATTATCAGTGAAAACATGAAGCTATTAGAAGAAAAAGGAAAAAAAGTCATTCTTTTAGGAAATGAAGCAATTGTAAGAGGTGCTTTGGAAGCTGAAGTAAAGTTTGCAACAACTTATCCTGGCACTCCAGCTTCTGAAATTGGCGACACTTTTGCTCAGATAGCAAAACAAACAGGAATTTATTTCGAGTATTCAGTTAATGAAAAAGTTGCTTTAGAAGCTGCAGCAGGAGCCTCTTTTTCTGGCTTAAAATCAATAGTTTCTTTCAAAAATTTTGGCTTAAATGTTGCTTCTGACAGCTTCTTTCCTGTAGCTTACTTTGATTTGAACGCAGGCTTAGTGATAGTTGTTGCTGACGATCCAAGCTGCTTTAGCTCAGCCCAAAGTGAGCAAGATTCTAGGCATTATGCTTTTTTAGCTCATGTTCCTATGATAGAACCTTCTAGCCCGCAAGAATGCAAAGATTTTACAAAAATTGCATTTGAAATTTCAGAAAAATATAAAATTCCAGTTTTAATAAGACTAACAACTAGAGTAAGCCATACTCGTGGAATAGTTTTATTGGATGAAATAAAGAAAGAAGAAGCTAAAGGTTTTTTCAAGAAGGATGAAAAATACTTTAACCTTGCTCCAAAAATTATTGAATTGCACAAAAAGCTTCTAGAAAAA
>JAWBTN010000117.1:0-3639 GCA_039000415.1 Candidatus Aenigmatarchaeota archaeon
AATTAAATTATGAAATGTTTTGGTTCGAGGAGTAAGAGTTTCGAAAGAAAAGGTATTTCTAAAGAGTATGTGGAATTCTTGCTCCAAGAACAAAGGTTGAAAGAACCAACAAATTGGTACGAAAAGCTTTGTAAGTTTGCAGAGAAGCTTAAAGTTAAGCCCTCGAAATCGATGGAAGAAAATCTAAATTTCCAAATACTTTTCTCTTCGTTAAACGTTTCACCTACCGGCGTGATTTCAGCAACGATACTTGTTCTCTTACTTTCTTTTTTGCTAGTTTCCCCAATCCTTCTATTCACAACTGATTTTTTAACAACTATTTTTTTCTTGTTTATTCCGATAGGATTAGCATGGTATATTTTTACTTATCCTTCCTTCATGGCTACAGTGAACAAAGTTCAAGCAGGGGATGAAGCTATAAAGATAATACTTTACATGGTTATTTACCTAAAGTTGAATCCAAGTCTTGAAGGTGCAGTTAATTTTGCCGTTCAACATTCCAAAGGTCCAATAACAGAAGACATAAAAAAAGCGATGTGGGACTTACAAATCGGAAAATATAAAACTGTGGAAGAGGCTTTGGGGAAGTACACGCAAAAATGGGTTTGGTGGAACGAAGATTTTGTCAGGTCTTTAAGCTTGTTATACGGCGTTCTCATAGAGCCAACAGAAAAAGGAAGAGAAGATATAATGAGGAAAGCTTTGAACTTCATACTAGAATCGACTCATGCAAAGATGAAAACTTATGTGGAAGAAATAACTTCACCACTCATGATTTTACACATGATGGGGTTGTTGTTGCCTGTGATCGGACTCGTGATGTTCCCAATGATTTCAATTTTCCTCCATCAACAAGTGAGTACGCCCCAATTGATAATCGGATACGTTGTGATATTGCCTTTTATGAATTACTTCTTGATAAACAGGATATTGCATAAAAGGCCTGGAGCTTTCATGGTTCCAGACATAAGTAAACATCCGAAGCTTCCGTCAGAGGATTATTTTGAGATTAAGATCGGAAGAACTAGGTTATGGATACCAATTTTCATTTTATCCTTGTTAATAGGTTTCGTGGTGATGATACCAGGTTTATTACATTTTGCTGATTTAATAATAAACTTGAACTTTCCAACCCCAGACCTCAACCAGAGATTGGGTTGCTCCATGCAAATCTCTCCAAGGAAATGTATACTCATGAACGAGGCTAAGATGACCCCAGGGAATTTATTGGCAACTTTTTCGATAACAGGTGGTTTTGCTGTCATGGTCATACTTTACTTTTACTTGAGAAGTTTTCAAAGGATTAAGATAAGGAATGAAATAAAGAATATAGAAGAAGAGTTCAAACTAGGTCTTTTTTCCATAGGGAATTACCTTTCTGAAGGTTATCCTATAGAAGTTGGAATCGAAAAAACTATAGAAGAATATGAAAAACTCGGTATGCAAAAAAGACCAACCTACTCTTTCTTTCAAAAACTCTATTACAACATAAAGAATTTTGGATTAACATTCAAGAGGGCTCTTTTCGATAAAGAGCACGGTGTTATAAAATTTTACCCTTCGGTTTTGATAAACGAGATAATGAAAATACTTTCTGATGCTTCGGAAAAAAGTTCTGTTTTATTAGGCACTGTTTCAAAAACTATAGCTAGCTATCTTGAAAGCATATACACGATAGAAGCTAGGATAAAGGAATTGTTAGCCGAAACAAGATCTGCACTTAAAGTGCAAGCTAGTTTTATAATACCCATGATAACCGGAATAGTTGGCGCTTTAGCCATGTTCATATTGGATATGCTTAGGATATTAGCTGAAAAACTTTCGGAAATAGAGAAGATGTTAGGGATAACTATGCTCCCAGGTGAAGGAGCGAAGTCTTTCATAGACTTGTTGGTCGGCGGCTTTGAGAACATAGTGCCGTTAACAGCACTTCAAGCTGCTATAGGTATTTACACAGTCGAAGCTGTGAGTTTATTCTCTTTGTTGTTGAGTGGAATAGAGAACGGATTCGATAAAACAGCTAGGGATTGGGAAATTTCTCAAAATTTGATAACTGCTATCGTTCTCTACGGTCTCGTTAACTTTTTGGCTTTGATAGTTTTCTTGAACCTTGGTAAAACGATAGCTCAAACTTAGGTGGAAAAATGGAAGTTGGTAAGATGTTGACTTATCTCATGTTCATTTTAATTCCTATAGTAGCTATGCTTGTTTACATTTCAATTTCAAGCAAACTTTTTCCAGAATGTAGGGAAAAAATAACCGGAAGTAAATTTTCAATTCTAGGTTATTTATCAAAATGTGTTGAATATTGTTGGTCAAAACACGATTTCGGTGGAGATGTTTATTCGGACGATTGTTTTTTGATCGAAGTGAATCCAACAGATAAAATAGAAAAAAATGAAATTGAGAAATTTTTAGGAAGAAACGTTAAAGTTTATTTCAACACTTTAGAAGCCAATTCAATTCAAAAGCTTAAGATAAGGTACAATTCAACCGGAAAAGAAATAAGTTTGATTTTAGTAGAAATTCAATAGCTATTTCTTGAAAGAAAGGATAAATAAAATTATGAAAGGAATCGCTATTTCCACTATAGCTTTATTTCTGATAGCAATAGCTTCAATAGTCGTTCTCATATCCTTCGTTGGAACAAATCTACCAGCAGCTTTGAAAGAACTCTATTGCTCCCTATTTCAAGGTATAGCTGGTTTTTTACCTTTACCAGAATATATGAAATCATCCCCACCAAGTTTTTGTAAATCTACACAAATCCAAAAAGTTTTTTATATAGAAGCTTCAGATCCCGAAAGGATATCTTTTGAGATAGCCAGCCATGTTTTGGCTTGCTGGGAGATCACAGGTAAGATAGGAGTTGATCAGAACACGAACTGCTACGAGATTGTTATAAAAAGGATAAACGGTATCGTTGATGAAGATAGCGTTAAATCAAATTTACCAAAAGATTACAAGGGAATAATGAAATGGGAGGCAGGGGAAATAACAACTCCAAAATCCATAGGTATTTTTTACAATTCAACCAGCAAGTTGATAACGGTGATTTGAAATGAAAGGAATGGCTTTGGAATATGTGTTTAAAATGTTTTTGTATGTTGTTGTGGTTATCGTTGTGATAAGTTTGATAATACATTTCAGAGAAGAGATATCTTCTTCCTTAAAACTTTGTGAATATTTGTCGATTGGTTGCGGAGAAGAAAAATGTGAAACGATTCAAGCAAGCGAAGATAGGTTGGAAGAAAAAGTGATAAAGAAATATTGTGATCTATGCTGGAGGAAAACTGGAAGTAAAGATTATGGAAAAGATTGTTTTTGTTATATAGTGAGCGGAAGCTTTTTTGTAAACAATTACAACTTACCCGAATACTGTGAAATGGAGTGTAGAAAAGATGCTACCAGTTTGATCTTTATCTACAACAGCTTAATGAAGAAAGTTTTCGTACAGTGTTGATATGAAAGGGTTGACTCTAGATTATGTTTTTGTGATGATGGTTGGCGTTGCAGTTATTTGCGTGGCTGTAGCTATTATAGCAGGCTTTTTAAAACCCGAATTCATATTTAAACCTAAATGGATAACTGAAGTCAAATACGCTTGTTCCAAATACAACAACAGCAAAATAAATCTCG
>JAWBTN010000118.1:0-3637 GCA_039000415.1 Candidatus Aenigmatarchaeota archaeon
GGCTTTAAAGTAGTCTTTTGTTATGTCTAATAGTTCTTCTTTTGAAAAGTAGTTTCTTGGTATAAATATTGGTGTATGAGCAAAAACACTGAAATGTTTATGTTTTGCTAAATTAAGTAGGAATGTTTTAAATTTTTCTTTTTTTCTAAATTTTTCTTCTTTGATTAGTTCTAGTGGGTGCTCTGCTGAATAGCAAATTCTTGCACCTAAATAGCTTAAAGGTAAAAAATCTTTGAATAGATCTTTATTTAGTAAATCTACAATCTTTTTTACAATTGCCATAATCTCCTCCTTGAAGTTATTTTATTTCATTCCAGGAGTAGCCTACTTTGGGTTCTATTTTTAGTTTCACGCTGAGATTTTCTATGATTTGAGGTGTCTTTACAAGATTAAGTAGACTTAGTGTTTCTTTTAATCTAATTGTAAGTTCTTTCGCAGTTTCAATTTTTTCTATGATTTCTTCTTCTTCCTCTTCTTTAATTTCACATATGATGCTATCGTGTATAGCTCCTAACACCTTAACGTTGAATATTCTTCTTAATATCTCACAAGTAACGAGATTTAGATCGGATGCAAATCCCTGAATTGGAGTATTTTGAGCCTGTCTTAATAACACTTTGTCGTGAAAGTTAGCAATTAAGTCATCTAAACTTGATGCATTAATATTTAAGGTTGATCTCTGAGGAAACCATCTGGGTCTTCCTGTAGGAACTAAAACTACGCCTTTATTTATTACCTCTTTGTGTCTTTCTTTTATCCAAATTTGAGTTGCTGGATAGGTCTTAAAGAAAGTAGATACGATTTTTTCTGCTTCTTCTTTTGATATGTTGCTTCTTAAAGCAAGACCTTCCTCAGAAGCTCCATAGATTACTCCAAAAGTAACTCTTTTTGCATTCTGTCTAAGTTTTGCTATCTCAGGATTAGTATCTTTTTGCTTTACTATCTCTTCATAAGGAATGTTATATATTTTTCCAGCATTGTAACTGTGCATGTCAAATCCGTTGTTGATTACGTTTAAAAGCTCACTGTCTTTTGATAACTCAGCAAGGACAACCATTTCAATCTGACTATAGTCAGCCATGACAAGCTTATTGCCTTTTTCAGGTATAAAAACCTCTCTGAAATCTATGATTACTTCTAATTGCCCTCCGCATATAGGACAGTTCTCTTCTTTATCAAATGGTACTGAAAAGCAATTCACACATGATTTAAAAGGTTCTCTTGGAACTTGCTGAATGTTAGGATCTCTACACGAAAGCCTGCCAGACGTGGTCTTAGTGACGTTATAAATAGGATGAATCCTTAAAGTCTCGTCGTTTAGATAAAAGGGGAATTTTTCTATGTACCTAGATAAAAGCCCCTCGTACTTGAGAACAGAATGAATATAAAGAATTGCTTTTTTGAGCTCTTGATTGTGGGTATTTTTATAGATAGTTTTGAGAGCCTCTTCAGAAAGAGATTTTTCACCTTTTGGTGTAAGAATTGGTTCCCCCTCGTATAAGGAATAAACCTTTTCTTTAAATTCGTCTTCTCTTATGTTGTCTGCACCTACGATTTCCCTTATTTTTTCTTTCAGAATACTGATCATTGAGTGGATTCTCTTCGCAAGTTCTTTGGTTTTTTCGATGTCTATTTTTAGCCCATTTAGATGAGAATAAACCGCAAATGGGTATATAATCTTTTCTAAAAATTCAGCAGCACTTTCAATGGCAAAAGGAAGGGAAATTTCTTCTTTGTAACTGTTTGATATTTTTATGTTTTCAAGGGACTTGATTTTCTTATTTTCTAGATGATAAATTAATAGAGTTTTTGCAGAATCTAATGCGTTGTAATTTGCATACTCTTCAAGTGTGTTTATCTTCTTTTTGCTCTCTTCTTTGGCTATGTATCCATCGATTTTGTCTATAATTGGAAGAATATACTTTTTTTCAAGCTCTGATAACTTTTGAGAGCTTACATTACCAAGAAGATAATCAAGAGTATCTGTTCCAATGAAGTTTTTAGGCTCTACTCCTAATTTGCAGATTGAAAAAGCAAGTTCAAATTGAGGATTTTGAATTACCTTCTTAATCTTTTCGTCTGAAAGTATTGTTCTTAAAAAGTTTTTACCCTCACTTTCTGCTTTCTCGATTTCAGGAATAGCTTTTACTTCTTCTTTCTTCTTTTCGAGAATGTTTTGAAAATCATTAAGTTTTTGTGTAATACTTCTGAGGATTTCTTTTATTTTTCTCTTTGATAGTGAGATATTTGTGTTATTTTCGGTCAGAATATTGTATATCTCGTCTATTGTCTCTCTTGATAACTTATAATCAGTATAAAGGTCGTAAAGTGATAAGAGTCCACTGTCGGTTTCAAAGTTGAGTTTATCGTTATTAGTAATAAGGCTTGTTATTTTTTCTCTTAACTTTTTTGTATAATTAATGAGTCTTTCAATGTGAGAGGTTAGATTTATAGGAAAAGAGAAAGATCTTATTTCAGTGTAGTTTTCTTTCTTTATTGTGTAAGCTATGGCACAGAGGCAAATATCTGATGATGAATGATTTGCTGTTAAACCGCAATCATTTAATGTTTTTACCTCTTTAGGAAATAAATTCCAATCGATTGGAACTGTCTCGTAGTCTATAGCTATTACTCTTGGCTTTTCTCTTAAGAAAAGTTCTACCTCCTTTTTGAATTTTTCGTAAGGTAAAGCAACCGACGTTATGATTTTACAGCTTTTTTTATTGTTTGAATTGTTGTGATTTTGCCCTTCTGAAGCAAGAATAAAGGCATTTTCTAGATCACTTTCAAATATTTTGACATTCTTATAGTGGTTTCTTACAATAGCAGAGGGATGGTAGGTTACAAAGACTTTACCAAGATGAGTTTGAAAAATATTACCTCTTAATTTTTCAAGACTTGAAGAAGGAACTCCTAAAGCTTGGCAAGCACTACGCCCTAAAGCTACTATAATTTTGGGTTTTGCTAGTTCTATTTCCCTTTTGAGGTTTACTTTGCAGGAGTTTATTTCTTTGATAGTTGGAGGTCTAATGTCTCCGTTTTGATTAGTAGGTTTACACTTACAGGCATTTGTAATAAAGATCCTAAAGTCTTTGAATTTTGGTCTTTCTTTTAGTTTTGCTATAGTCTCTCTGAGTAATGCTCCAGCCTTGTGTATGAAAGGTCTTCCCTCTTTTTCTTCGTAATGCCCTGGAGCCTCGCCTACGAAGAGAATGTCACATCCTTTTTCCCTTATTGTCTTAATGATTTTTTCGTCAGGAAGATATCCTTGATATTCCCAAGGAACCTTACGCTTCCCTCTTAAAGAACACATTACACAAGCTCTGTCGTCAAATATCTTATACTCTTCAGTTGTGGTCTCCCCATTCTTAGGGATTGAATCACTCTCAGGAAGTAGATTGTTTTTAAAAATTGAGTTCCTTGTAAAAGTCATTCCTTACCTCACTTTTGAAAATTTTTGGTATTTTATCGAAAACTTATAAACTTATTTTTTTCAAAAATAACTTTTTGAGTATTTTTAGAGAAGGTGGCTTCTTGAACGGGTTTTATAGAATGTAATCCTTGCATATGTTCAATTTTCTGTACCCGCAGTATTGGCATAGCCACGAGCTTTGGTCAGGAGGTATATATACGCCCT
>JAWBTN010000119.1:0-3624 GCA_039000415.1 Candidatus Aenigmatarchaeota archaeon
GGCTGCTGATTCAGGGCAAGTTGGAAGGGGAAATAGAGTTAATGGTGTTATCTCTTTGAATAGGCCTGCAGGGAATGAAGCAGGTCCAGGGAAAAACCCTGTGAGCCATGTTGGTAAAATTTACAACTTGTTGAGCCATCACATAGCGAACGAAATTTTTTCAAAAATTAGTGGACTTAAAGAAGTTTATGTCTGGCTTTTAAGTGAAATAGGAAGACCAATCAATCAACCAAAAATTGCAATAGTCCAATACATACCAGAAAATAAAGGGGATTTGCAAAGAATTGAGAAAGAAGTTGAAGAAATTGTTCAAAAAAGACTTGAAAACATTCAAGACTTTTGTAAGCTTTTGGTAGAAGGAAAGCTTAGTGTTTGTTGAAAAAGAAAAAAGAAAGAAAATTTAAGAAGTTTGTTCTCCTTGCTCTTCTTCTTTCTTCTTCTTCGGCATCTTAACCCCCTTCTATTTAATGACACATTGGTTAATTTAAGCTTAACCGATAACTTTAAATACCCCAGTTTTTGCCTTTTAAATTGTTCGTATAACGATTCTTATACGAAAAAAATGGCCATTTTTCCTTAAAAATGCACCAGATTTTTATCAAGATTGAGCACTTTTAAGATTTATTTCTGCTATTTCACCTTTTTCATTCACACCAAAGAATCTCTGTTTAATTTTTAAATTGTTTTCTAGCTTATAAAAAAGCCAAGTTTTTTCAACAGGAATGTTCGTGAAGAACCAAATTTCATCGAAAAGTTTGATACCGTTGAATAAATTGAATTTAAAATTAAAGTTGGATTTTTCCACTTCACATGCTATCAATTTGTTTTCAAGGAGCATAATAAAGTCAATATAAACATTAGTTTTTAGTTTTCTGTTAATTATTCCCTTTTTTTCCCAAAATCTGGTTGGTTTTAGCTTTAAAAGAAAAGATTTGACTTTATTTAGGAAAACATTATCTATATTGGCAGGGGCATGGTATGGTGCATTTTCAAAATAAAAAATGATTTTATCCAAGAGATCTTTTTTCATGTTATAATATTTTTTACAAGATATAAAATTGATTGCTTATCTTAAAAAGATGTTTCTTAAAATTTTTTTAATAAAAATTATTTTAAAATCTATATCTTGTAAAATATCTTTATTTAAATAATTGTTAGACTATTTCTTTATAAAAAAGTGAGAGATAATTTAAAAAATTTCTTAAGGATTGAAAGTGAGTTTTAAAGAAAATCTATAAAAGTGAGAGATAATAGAAAAAAATAAATAGTGAGAAAAACAATAAGAAATCATGAGTATTTTAAGCTTTTTTTCCAAACTTTTTAAGAAAAAAGATTTAATCAATCAATCAATCACTCAATCAATCAATCACTCAATCAATCAATCACTCAATCAATCAATCGAAAACCCATCAACCTTAGAAATAGAAAAGGAATCCTTACAATTAGGTATAGCAGCAGGTTATACAGGCAGATCATTGAAAGAGATAGAGTCTTCTCTTTTTCGTATAGAATCTCAAATGGCTTCCAAGGAATGGATAATTGCACAATTTGGAAATCCACAAAAAATCATCGAGATTTTAGAATCTATACGAACACTCTTAAAATCTCACGATGAATTAACCATGAAGCATTTCGAAATTATCGAGGACAATCTTTTATCTTTGCAAGGTATAGCTAAAAAGGCACCAGAACCTATAAGAACAGAACTTCTGGAAAAGATAAGTACAATTGAATCCAATTTACCCCTTACCCCAAAGATGAAGCAGTTGGAAGAAATTGTTAAAGAGGCTGGTGAAATAAGTTATATCGAACTTGCAAATAAACTTGGGATCACAGAATCTGCTCTCCGTGGTTTTTTGACATTATGTATAAGAAGAGGTGTGAAAATTCAAAGGTTTGAAAAAAACGGAAAAGGTTGGGTTAGATTTCTTGAATCCCAACCTGCTTAAATCAATCACTCAATCAATCATTTTTTAGTGTTTTTGCCATTCCCATTCCAAGGCGCATGACACACTGGGCAGAAACTAATCTGCTCATCAATACCCAATCTTATAAGGGAATGGCAATTTTCACATGGCACATTAACTTTATACGAATATTGGTTGACAATCTTTCCCAAATCGACACCGGTATTAATAATATTGTGTTTTGAGATATATAAATCCTACTCTTGTTTCGCATTTTCTAGTTTTTCTTTTATGGCCAGATATTTCAATATACCATTCAAATCAGTATTGGGTTTAAGCCTTACCATCTTAATGTTAAAGGGTTCCATACTCTGTATATCTAAGAACATCTGTAAATGATTTTCAATAAGGCGCGAAACGGTTTTATGATGCAATTCCGTTCTTCTACTTATCTCTCTATACCAAAGCCAGCCTTCTTCTGCCTCTTTAAGACAATTAAGGATTTTAATTATGTTTTTTGCCAAGTCTTTTCTCATATTAAACTCCCTTCAAGCTATATGGTCACAACTGGCGCATTTTTATATAAGTTTTGATTTTGAAAATTAAATACATTACTCTCAAAAAAGTATCTCAAAACCTTTCTCACCCTTTACTTCTTCCCATACAACTTTCACATCGCTTACAAAGGCATTGGGAGGCCCTACTTTACAGAACTCAATCATTTTTTCAACACTTTCTTTTTCACCTTCAAAAACAGCCTCTACCCTACCATCAATTAAGTTTCTTACCCATCCATTTACTTTATTTTCTTCAGCTTTAAGTTTTGTGTAATACCTAAAGTTAACCTTCTGCACAACCCCGCTTATAATCACATGAGCCCTTACTTTCATCTTCTCACCTGACTATAACAGTTTCTTCAGCTTGTGCCACTAAACCACCACTTTCTTCTCTCAACACAGGATATTCTCTAAGGGCATCGGATTCAACCAATTGTTTTAAAGCAAGCTCAAGAGAAGCACCGCTTGCTATATCTTTGACCCATCTTTTAGCAAAAGGTAAGCCCATAAAATCTTTCTTTGCTCTTTCCAAAATCTTTCTAGCTTCCCACATTCTTACTGGTTTATCTTTTTCATACTTGTAAATTAAAACTTGATTGGATTCCTTTACAAAACCAGAGCCATTTGTGGTGAAAACTTCTATTGCTATTACTTCACCACTTTTTATTTCGTATTGTAGGTTATTCTTGTAATTGAGTATGGTTGGTTCTGCATGCTGGACAAATCTTTTAAGACCATGTCCACAAAGGTTGTAGACGGGGTTAACACCGTATTCCTTTAAAGTATTTTCTATAATTTCTGAAATTTCACAAACTTTTACACCACCCTTTATAACTTTTATCGCATTTTCTACAGCTTTTTCAGCAGCTTCGATCAATTTGTTCTTTCCGCTTCCTATCAAAACAGAAAAAGCTCTATCCCAAATGTATCCATCAACATGAACACCAAAATCAACTTTCACAAGATCTCCTGTTTTAAGCTTAGTATCATCATCAATAGATGGAGTGTAATGAGCAGCATTTTCGTTTATTGAAATGTTCACAGGAAAAGCAATCCCTACCCCAAGCTCTTTGATTTTTTTCTCTATACTTTCTGCAATTTCGAGAATCTTCACATCTTCTCTCAATATAGATTTAGCAAATTCCAGAATTTTATCAGAA
>JAWBTN010000012.1:0-16050 GCA_039000415.1 Candidatus Aenigmatarchaeota archaeon
TATAGGAGTAATTTCACTCAAAGGATGAGATTGAATTTGAGCTAAAGCTATAGAGGATAATATGTTCAGTGCTATCGAAATAATTAAAAATATTCTAAATTTGGAACTCATCATTTTTTCCCCCTTTTCAAGAAACAAACCTTAGCTCTACCAACTTCTCTTTGTTCTATCAAGCCTCTTGCAACTAGAGCATAAACATACTTTGATACAGTTTGGCGAGGAATGTTGAGAGACTTAGCTATATCTAATATTTTCATACCTTCCGAGTGTTTCTCCAATAGCTTGAGTATATCTTTTTCACTAATTCCACTAAATCTTACAGATCTTTTAGGTTTTTCTTTAAGACGTTCTTCCTTATTTTTAATTTTTTCAAGAATTTCATCCTTAGAGTTATCAAAATATTTTGCATCTATCACTTTTGATATGTCTTTACCTTTAAAGAGAAGACCAATTCCATGCTTTTTGAGAACTTCAAAAGTTTTTCCGGGAATTTTTTTGTTTTCTTCTAAAGGTAATACAATAAAAACTTTGTTGGCTTCTTCCAGATAGTGAAGGCATTGTCCTATTGCAGTTTGTATCTCATCTGCAGATTTCTTCTCCTCAAATGCAACAACTTCTTTATCATTGTAGGCAATTAAGTCCGATATTTTTCCTCCTATTCCTACATGTTTTACAGTTTTATAACCTTTTTTATGCAACCATTCTGTTAAGTTCATGTTATTTCTCCTTTCTCCTTTTTAGCTAAGAAACAAAGCTTAGCAGTACCAACTTTCCTTTGAGTGATCATCCCTGCTCCAGAAAGTTCATAGATATACTTAGTGACAGTATTCCTGTTTACTCCCAGAATTTTAGAGATATCAAGGATTGTTATTCCTTCTTGATGTCTTTCCAAAATTTTCATTATCCTTGCTTTTAAATCTTCTTTGATCATTCTATTAGTTAACTCTTTCTTTCTTAAGCCCATGAGAAGATTGAATATGGAAGATTTATTTGTAACTGCTTCAATAACAACCTGAACCTTTTTCCTACTCACACTTATAAGACCAATTCCATGTGATTTAAGAGTAGATTTTGTATCATCGTTCAGTTTTTCGAGTTCTTTGGAGGGCAATGCTACGTATACTTTATTACATTCGTTCAAATAGTGTAGACACTGGTCTATCGCTTCTTGTACCTCTTCAGCCCTTTTCTTCACTTCGATTGCAGTAATTTCTGTTTTAAGAGCTAGCACATCTGGAATTTTTCCCCCCAGAGGTAGATCTTTTGCTATTTCATATCCTTGTTTTTCAAGCCATGTAGAGATGTGTAAGGTATCAAAGGAATCCGAGTGATTTTCAGTCAAATGCACACCTTTTTTGCTTTTCTCGTCATTTTTGCTTAGCTAAGCATATATGCTTAGCTAGACATATACTCTATGTTTATCATATATGTCGAACTTTATATGATTTTCTATAAAATAGAAAATTCAAAGTTGAATAAGTTGTCATAAAAAGTTTCTAAAATAATTTTAAGTTTTTTCGACAAGAAAAAAAGTTTATTTTTTATTTTTTACTCGAAAACAGAATTGATTTTAATTTCAATTCAAAAAATTTTCTATAAAAATCCGACTTGAAATGTATTTCAATTCCAAAATAACTTTAAAAATCAAATCTTTCCTAAGATTTTTCTCAGTCGATTTTTTCGACTTGATTTCGACTCAAAAAATCAATTTTAAGCCAAAAAACAAATAATAATTATGCCTCTTTTTCAAAAAATAAAAGAAAACAAAGATTTGAACGCAGAAATTCCTAAAGACGCAGTGTTGATCGGTGCTGTGTTGGAAGTTTTAAGAGAATTGAGAGAAAAATTGGATGATCTTTACCTTAAAGTTGACAGATTGGAGAAAATAATAAACGAGAAAATTCCAGAAAAGGTTTTGACCGAGTCGACTTTTAGAGAAGAGATAATTGATGGTGAGGAAGTTGTCAATAGAATAATCTCTGAGATAAAAGCGGTAGCAAGACCGATAATAGCTTCCAAAGAAAAACTCACGATAGTGGAACAAAAAAGAATAGAAAAGATAATTTCTTTACTGCAAGAGCACGGTAAGCTTTCATCTTCCCAACTTTCCCAAATATTAGGTTTATCTAGAACGAGATGTAACGAATACTTCAAGCAAATGGAAGATTTGGGCTTGGTGGAAGGAATAGAAATAGGGAAAGAAAAGTTTTACAAGCTCAAAAGCTAATACTTGCAGCCTGTAGCTGATTCAAACCATTCTATACTTTTAACTCCAGCCTCAATTCTTCCTGCAAAAACAACTGAAGGTACTTGAGTCACGTTTGCTGAAATACAATTCTGCACCAAATCACCATCACAAGGAACGTAAAGCTTAGTTGAATAAATACCTAAAATGTTCAACTGGAGCAAAGTTGCAGTTTGGTTACTCAATCCAAAAATTTTCACTCTTTTGCTATCCAAGCAATCCACGAAATCCTTCAACCTTTTTATTTGTTGAATCGATTGCTCCACGAATATAACATTTTGTGTCAGAAGCTTTCCATCTTTGCTAATGTAAATTTCAGCGTAGTTCGTTCCGGTTACTCCAACAGCTTTTATCAGGGCTTTATACAATCCGCTTTCTTCAGTCAAACTAATAACTTCAACATTTGTGCCTGGGTTTGCAAGCTCATAAAGAGTTTTTATCCTGTTTTTAACTTCTGTTTTTGGAATGCCTAACGTTAAAGTTAAAAAACCGGTGTTTGTGCTAACTATTAAAGAAGCAAGTAATGCGAAGCATATCGAAATAACCAATATCCTGAATTTCTGCATGTAAATTAATTGAAATTCAAGCTTAAAAACTTTAATTTTACAGGAGATAAATTAATTACATGGAGAAGATTTTTTTCATATTCTCGTTCATTCTATTTTTCTCATCGCTAGCTTCAGCTCAATGCAATTTCAAAGTTGCTTGTGGTCAAAATGAAGTTGCGATTTTATCTTTAGCTAAAGATGGAAATGCACATGCAGCAGACTACAACTTCTATCAGTACAAAATATGTTGCTCAAATGCAATTTATTCTTCAATTAAAACTAATTGCGAAAATGGGGAAACAGAAGTTATAGGTCTTTACAAACTCAACAATTCCCATGCATCCAAAATAGGAGAATCTCCTTTAAAGTTGTGTGTTAAATTTAATTATCCTATGATTTGCATACTCAATTCAAGTTGTAGTGGAGAGTGTATAGCCTCTTTGGTGAAAGAAACAAATTCCCATTTAGGGAAATGTGAGGATTATCCTAACAAAATTTGTTGTGGAAACCTTACTGTTACCGTGGAAGCAGGTGGGCCGTATGTTAAGGATGTTGATGTGCCTGTTGTCGTGGTGGTGGGAGAAGTTAGTTTTCTCGGCAAGGCAGCGAGTTTTGCGAACTTGACGATAAAAATTTATGAAGGAAACGTGCTTAGGGCTGAGAGAAGTTTAACAGCTTCTTCAGAAGGTAAATATTTCGCTTTATTTTCTGGTTTAGACATTGGTATTTACATGGTTGAGGTGAATGCCAATTATTCTTTCGCAACTGCTTCAGCTTATGATATTTTTAAAATAGTGAGTAAGCTTAAAGGATGTGTTCCCAAGACTATAAGTTTGAGTGGAATCGCTCAAGATTATTTGACAGGTGAAATAATAACTGAGGGGATAGTTAAAATTTACATAAGGGAAAATGGAGATGAATTTTCTACAACATTTTCACAAGGAAGATGGAGCGTTGCTTTCACTTCTTGCTTAATACCAGATGAAAGGCATGTCGCTATCGTTCAAATTATAGAGCCATCTGGAAGGATTTCATGGAGCGAAGTTAGATTCAGGGTGTGAAGATGAGGTACTTTTTCTTCATCCTAATTTTCTTTATAATTCTCTTAAAATTGGCTCATTCGTTGAGTGTAAGCTGTGAAGCTGGTGGTCCTTATTCTAGCGGTTCAAAAGTTATAATAGTTGGTAACGTTATTGGGGAAAATAGCAACGTTAGTTCTGTGAGAATAGATATAAATAAATCTGGAATTCCAAGGCTCTCAACTATAACAACTTCAGATTCTTCAGGTGTTTATTTCGTCGTTTTCGATCAATCTTTTGATCTTGGAAATTATGAAGTTCTTGTGACTGCAAACAACACAACTCATATCGCAAATTGCTACGATGAATTTGAAGTTGTGGTTGGTGAAGTTAGTAAAGAGTGTCAACAAGTCAGCATTTCAGTACAAGGAAGAGCTTATGCAGGAGATAAACTTTTAACTTCTGGTAAAGTTTTTGTTGGAATAGATGGGTTGAAAGAAACCAACACGACGAATTTCTCGAACGGTTATTTCCAAATATCCCTTAGTGCTTGTGTTCACTTGGGTAATAAGTACTTACTTCAAATCCATGTTACGGGAAGCGAAGGAGAAAAAGGTTCTGTTTATATTCAGTTCATACCAACTTAATATTATGAAAAAATTGATCGCTTTAATCCCTTTGTTAATCCTTTCAACCAATGTAGCTCATGCTATCCCAACCCTTTTCAACCCAATACCTCCCAACGGAACTTACATTTACGGTAGAGATTATGAAATTTTTTCGGTAGAGATCAGCGACCCTTTCAACGAATCTTCTGTAAAATTACATGCAAGGGTAGAAGATCCTACTTCGATATGGAAAAGTTTTAACATGACTTGCTATCAAATTTCTTCAACATGGCGTTGCAATTCAACTATTCCTGGCTTGGAGGCTTTGGTGCATGATGGTAACTGGCTTCTGTATTACTTCGATGCTTACGATCTCGAAGGAAATTACGTGAATCTTGGGAGTTCTTCCAACCCTTTAAGAGTTAGGGTAGATAGAAGCTCTCCGGAGATACTTTTCATCTCACCTGAAAATCAATCTTATTATTCAGGAGAAATCGAGATAAGGATAAACGCTTCTGATGTTTATTCGGGGATAGATGCTAACTCAGTAAAATATTCTTTCGATAATTCAACTTGGCTTGATACGCAAGAATCTAACGGCATCTTCATCGGAATTCAAAAGTTGGATACGAGAGAATATCAAAACAATCAAAGCGTTAAAATTTATGCAAAAGCAAGCGATAAGGTTGGTAATCAAGCTCATACAAGCATTCAAATCTTCGTAGACAATGAACCACCAACTTTTTCAGTTTCTGGAGTAGAGAGTAATCAAACAATATTTGGAGTTTTTCATTTGAGCTTGAACGCTTCGGATCGATATTCTGGTTTAGATTTCAAAAAGATAACTTGTAGAGTAAGCAATTACTTAGTAGAATTTTTATGTCACGGAACAATTCATGAAGCAAATTGTGTTGTAGATTTAGAAACGACTTGGACTTATGACGGAAAACATGAAATTGTGTTTGAAGTTCATGACGTAGCGGGTAACAAAGCTAATTTTTCATTACCGATTGTTGTAGATAATCTACCACCTCGCATAACCATTCTATCTCCAACTCAAGGTAGCATAGTGAGTGGGGAAGTAAATATCTCGGCAGAAGTGAGAGATGATGGTACTGGAGTAAAAAATTCTAAGTTTAGGGTCGAGTCCGATGGTGCTGTTGTGAAAGACTGGGAAGATATGAGTTGCGAAACTTATTTTTGCTCAGCATTTTGGAATAGCAGTGAAGTTAATGATGGAAATTATTTAATAAGAGTTTATGCTGAAGATTTGTTGGGAAGGGAATCTTATTTAACTTCTTACGTAAGCGTTTCCAACTTGAAAATTCCACAAACCACAACAACTGTTGGATTAAAAGAAGATGGTAAAGAAGACATACGTGGAAAAAGTAAAGTAGAATCATTTATCGAAAATCTTGCTTCAACCATTTTCAAGAAATTCAAAGAGAAACCTGTTTTAACTTTAGGTTTTTTATTACCTTTAGTTGCCTTACCTTTCCTTTTCTTCCTCCCAAAACTCAAGCTAGAAAAATCAGAGAAAGGATTAAATGTGGGAATTAATTTCGAGAATTTTTTCTCGGGGCTAGAAGATGTGAAAAAACTTGTTGAAGAATTGATGAAAATTTCAGACTTGATTCAAATTAAAGATAAGATAAGGCTTTTGATGATTAAACTGGAAAAAATGGAAAGAGATCCGTTGAAGAAAACTGTAGAATTCATGTATTCTTCTGGTGAAGAAAAACTCGCAACAGAGCTTGATGTTTTCTTTAAAAAGAGAGAGAACGAATTGAACTTCTTGAAATCCCAAAAAGAAGAGTATTTCCAAAAAATTTTCGAATTACTTGGAGATGCTCTGGGTTCGGAAGATGTAGAAGAAATTAAGAAAATCTTGGGAAGCTTGGATATCTTGTTGAGAAAAATAAAAGGTTTGGTTGAAAAAGAAATTGATTTATTTACCCAAGCTTTGGAAGAAATAGGTAAGAGGTGAGTTGGTGAAATTATTTATAAACACGTGAGAAAAATAAAAGAGGTGATGGTTTGGAGCTTGCTGTTTGGGCTGAAAAGTATAGGCCAACTAAGCTTAGTGAAGTCATAAATCAAAGGCATGTTGTCGAAAGGGTTAAAGCTTTTGTTAAAGAGAAGAATATACCGCACATGCTCTTCGCAGGTCCGCCGGGTAGCGGAAAGACTACAGTAGCCCTAGCGATAGCTCATGAATTGTACGGAAAGAACTGGAGGCAAAACGTTTTAGAGACCAATGCGAGCGACGCTAGGGGTATAGATGTTATAAGGGGGGAAATAAAAGATTTTGCTAGGACTAAACCGATCGGAGACGTTCCTTTCAAGATCATAATCCTCGATGAAGCCGATAATCTAACAACAGATGCTCAGCAAGCTTTAAGAAGAACCATGGAAACTTTCACTTCAGTTTCACGCTTCATTTTAATCGGAAATTATTCGAGCAAAATAATAGAGCCTATTCAGAGCAGATGTGCTGTTTTCAGGTTTAAAGCTCTTTCAGAAGCTGATGTTAAGAAATATATTCAAAGGATAGTTGAAGGTGAAAAACTTAAAATAACCGAAGATGCCATGAATGCTATAATTTATTTAAGTGAAGGAGATTTGAGAAGAGCAGCGAACTTATTACAGGCTGCTGCAGCTCTTGGAGAAAGAATAGATGAAGATGCGGTTTATGAAGTAGCATCCCAAGCTAAACCAACTGATGTTAAAGAAATGATAGACTTGACTTTGAAAGGAAAATTCGAAGATGCTAGAAAAAAGTTACAAGACATGTTACTCAAGCAAGGCCTTTCTGGTAAAGACATAATAAGGGAAATCCACAAACAAATCTATTCTTTACCCATATCGGAAGAGGCTAAAGTTAAGCTTGTTGATAAATGCGGTGAATTCGAGTTCAGGATTTCAGAGGGTGGTGACGAATTGATACAACTTGAAGCTTTGTTAGCACAATTCTTGCTTTTCTCGAAACAAAAGTGAGTAAATGCCATGGACAGAGAAATACAGACCAAGGAATTTAAAAGAATTCGTGGATCAAAAAGAAGCTTTGCAAATCTTTTTGGACTGGATCAAGAAATGGAAAGTTGGAAGTAGACCGATACTCTTCTACGGTAAGCCTGGTACAGGTAAAACAGCTTTAGTTCAAGCTTATGCCAACGAGAACAATTTGGAACTCATAGAGATGAATGCCAGCGATTATCGTAGTTCTTCCCAAATCCAAGAAGTCATAGGGCAATCTATGAAACAAGCTTCACTTTTCAAGAGAGGGAAAATTTTCCTCATAGATGAAATAGATGGTATAGCTGGTAGAGAAGATCATGGAGGAATCTCGACGATAATGAAAATCGTGAAGGAAAGCATGTTCCCGATAGTTTTCACAGCTAACAATCCGTTTGACCCCAAGCTCAGAGAATTGAGGGAGAATTGTGTTTTGGTCGAATTCAAAGGAATTCATGTTTTTGATATAAAGAAGAGGTTGAAAGAGATTTGTGAAAAAGAAAAAGTGAAATGTGATGAAGGTATATTGGAACAAATAGCAAAAAGGGCTGAAGGTGATTTAAGAGCGGCAATAAACGACTTGGAAGTTTTAGCAGCTGGAAAAAAAGAGATAAATCAAGAAGATCTGGAAGTGGTAGGTTACAGGGAAAGAGAAGAGAATATATTCGATGCCATCAAAATCATATTCAAAACAAGAACAGCTGTTGCAGCCAAGCTTGCTATAATTAACGTAGATAAAGATCCTGAAGAGATATTCTGGTGGATAGAAGATAACATAACAAAAGAATACGAAAAACCGGAAGAGATAGCCAAGGCTTTCGATGCCTTGAGCAGGGCAGATATTTTCAGGAGGAGGATCATATCAAGACAAGATTGGAGTTTTAGGAGTTACATGATAGACCTTATGACAGCTGGAGTAGCTATAGCTAAAAATGAGATGTACCACAAATTCACTAAATATCACTACCCTGAAAAAATAAAGGTTTTAGGGAAGGTCAAAGTAGTGAAAGAGAAGGAAAGTGAAATCTTGGAAAAATTTTCCAAAATTTTACATTCTTCAAAGAAGAAATTGAAGACGGAATACTTCCCTTTCTTGAAGATAATCTTGAAAAACAAGGATTTCTTGAAAGAAATATCTTCAGGATTGAAAGTAGAGAAAGAAGATTTACTTTCAATCTTCCATTAAGTTCGTTGCGTTTACCTTGAAAAAACTTTGAATTAAAACGGAGCGAGAGGTTAAAGTTATGTTGAAAGAAGTTTCTCTAACGTTATCTTGACATGGGGATTTGATAGAATAATTCAAATTCAAGTTAAAAGTTCTTGTGGAAGCGAACTTTTCAGCGTAAGTTTTGTATTCACCAAGATTAAAATTCAAATCTTCACAATCTTTACTTTTCATCACAGTTTCCACAACTTTCTCTTTCACGTTGTTGAATACGAAGAATACCTCTTCCATAGCTATGGAAGAGGTATCGGGTATCGTGTACGGCTCTATCCATTGGCTTATCATGAAAATGATAGAGATTATGATCACTGCTGAAAGAATGAAGAATTGGGCTTTCTTAGATGAGCTTAACGAATTGCGCGTGTGGAACACCATCGATTAAAATTACATTTTCCTTAACGATAAAACCATTTTCTGTAGCGAGATTCACTATCTTTTCACCCATCAGGTTTCCTATCGTAGCTGTTTTAAGAAGTTTGACAACAGTTTCTTCATCAACCAACCTTCCCCCATAAAACTTCTCGCTAACTTCAACAGTTATTCCCTTTTCCTTTATCTTCAATTTTTTTCCGAGCAATTCTTCATCACAAACCACAACCAAAACATCTTTTTTATCGTAAAACACATTGCACCAAAACATCTTCTCACCCTATTTTTTCAGCAGGATATTTAGCACCACAAGCTTCACATACCATGAAGAATAATCTGTCTTCTTTAACAAGGTTTGTATCTGGCTGACCACATACTTTACAGTAAACGAATTTTTTGATGTAAGAATTTAATTTTTCTTGGAGCAAGCTTATAGGAAGTTTTCTCTGTAGAATTAGAGTACCTCCTTCCACGCTTCCAGGAACTGCCAGCTCTTTCAGTAAATACTTAGATAAATGGTTTTGATCCCTTCTTAAAACTGTAGCTATCTGGCCGAAATTCTTGAATAATGTTTTTTTCCCCACAAACTCGAACTCTATCGCAGGAACAACAAACCTCTTCTTCTCCTCTTCTTTCTTGGGTAAACTTTGCATGGCTTTTTTCAACAGTTCTTCATAATTCATGTTCCAACCCTCTTTAAAAAACCAGGTTTGGGTTCGAATATTTCACCAGAATTCAGAAGTTCTGTTATTACATTTTCTATAACTCTTTCAGGCAAATCCACGATTTCGAATATTTTAGCGATTTCAACACCATCTCCTTTGTCCATACTCTTTATCATCTCCAACATTTTCGGCTTAAAATCAACTTCAACAACTTTTAAATTTTCTTTCACAACTTTTAAAGCTTCTTCATCAATGTTGAATTTCAGCTTCACATATTCCTTCAAATTTTCTTCGGGCAACTTTTCAAGCAACCCCTTTATTTCTTCCACAATTTTCTTCTTCACCTTCAAATCCTTAAGCATTTCCAGCTTTCTCAAGGATTCAAAGTTAGGATCTTCGATCTTTCTAACTATCTCAGCGTTTATGTAAACTTCTCCATTGTATTCTTTAACTTTACCAACAACTAGCACCAAATCTCCTCTGGAAAGTTTTTCCAAAATTTTCACGTCTTTCCCGAAAAATTTAACCCTTAAACTACTTGTTCCATCATCCAAAGTTAAAGTCCCATAATTTTCATCTTCCGATATGAAAGTTTCTGTTATAACAGCGACCACGTTAACTCTAGATACTTTTTCACCGAAAGGAGTTATCAAGTAATTTGGTTTCATCTCTTCTTTATTTCCATGGAAAAAAGTACCGTTAGTTATATCTACCAACCTGACTTTTTTTGCAATATTCCTTTTTTTCTCCACAGTTTAAATTAGTAGGTTAAAAATATTTACATCTTCTGTAGAAAACCTGGTTTAGGTTCGAAGAGGTCACCTTTATTCTTCAACTCATTCAAAATTTTTTCCACATCGAATTCTTTCAACCCCCTACTACTCGCTAATTTGAATATCTCTTCCTTGGGTATAGTTCTCCCCATAGTTTTGGTCAATTCTTCTATTATGTCTAACAACATCCTTATTTTTCCCCTTTCGGCTGCTGTCGTTCTACCTTCAAGCTTGTCCACATCGAACTTTCCAGTTTCGACTTCAAACCCGAATTGCCTCAAAGAAACTTTCATCAAGTTGATAGCTCTTAGTGCATCTTCCCTACTCACCACATCCCTTAACTGAACTTTTGCAGATGCCTCGGCCAACCTTATCAGAGCTTCGTATTGTCTTAAAGTTATAGGTATAGGTGCTTCTTCAAAGCTAGCTTTTTCCCTTAAACTTACGAAAAAATTCTTTATCTCCTCTCCCGCTTCTCTAGAAAGTTTTGGGTGACAGTTCTTCCTTACATAAGCTATGTATTTCTTCAAAATTTCTGGTTCTATTACAGGTTTTACTTCTTCTTCTCCGTAATGTCTTGATTTTAAAATATGCTCAGCAACTTTTGCGTCGAGTTCAGGATTCGGAACATCACGAATCGCAAACTTTAAATCAAACCTCGATAGCAAAGTTTCGGGTATATCTATTTGTTCTTTTATCGGCAAATAAGGATCAAACCTTCCAAGTTTCGGGTTACCTCCTGCTAATATCGCTGTTTGTGCTGGTAGGGTTGCAACTATACTGGCTTTTGCTATACTTATGGATTGTTGTTCCATCGCTTCATGCAGAGCTATCTGATCACTTTTCTCCACTTTTTCAAATTCGTCGATAGCACAAAGGCTTCTGTTACACATAACCAAAGCTCCTGCTTCAAGTACCCATCCTCCCAAAAACTCTTCATCCCTAACTACTGTCGCGGTTAAGCCTGCAGCTGTAACACCTTTACCTGAAACATATCTCCCCCTAGGTATTAAAGTTGAAACAACTTTCATCAAAGCGCTTTTTGCAGTTGAAGGATCCCCAACTAAAAGTATGTGTATATCACCCCTTACTCTAGATTTATCTTTCAACACATGAGGCTCTCCACCGAAAAGTTGTAAGACAATAGCTTCTTTTATTTCGTCCAAACCATACAAGCTTGGAGCTATGGATGCAACCAGTTTAGAATAAATTTCTGGATCTTTCGCAAGTTCCAGTATCTTCTTCTCGTCTTCAGGAGTTATCTCAAGTTCTTCCCATTCAACTTCTATGCTCTCTATAGAATTCGCATCTATATAGATTTCAAGTTGTCTTGATCTAGTTCCTCTAACCCTCCTCGGTATTTGTTTGAGTACGCCAACAACTTTTATCCTGTTTCCAGGGTCTGTTTTGTTCTGCATTTTAGGCGAAGTCAAATCTTCTTTCAAGAACACCATTATCTCTGAAGGTCTTTCCCCGCTAGTTATCTCAAAAGGTTCTTCTATAGTTATCCATCTAGCATCGTAAAGTTTTTGATCTACCAACTTGAAATTCTTCTTATTACCACAATCACATTCAGTTGGTGGTCTTATGAACCTTTCAGTTTGGAGTACTGTTATCTTTGAGCCGCACTCTGAACACTGAAAAATAGCTTCAGATACTTCTGGCCTTATCTCGCTAGCCCTCTTAACTATACCATCAACGCAAATCAACTTGTTCAAATGCTCTGCTCTTATATTCCTTATCCTCACATGCTTTTCTTGAGGCAAGTTAAAAAATCTAAACCTGGGTTCTACTTGGTAAGGTAAGTCTATTTGTTTTAAAGAATCTTTTGCTGCGTTTAAAAATTCTTCCGGGTTCTCGAGTAGATAATCAGCTAGCTCTGGGTTGAACTTATCAAGTTTGGAAAAATCTACGGACAAAGATTTTTTACCTTCAGAAACAACACTAACGAGTTCGTCGTAATAGTAATCTTTCAAGAATTCTGCAAATTTTTCAACTATATCTTCCCTTTCCATGACAATTATTTCTTCACACTTATTAATTTTAAGGTTTTTGGAAGAGTGAAAAGAAGTGAAAAGTTGGAAAGATGTTTGCACTTACTTGATTATCGCTTTCACTTCTTTCAATTTCTTGTAAACTTTTTCCAAAGCAGTTTTTACATCTTTAATGCTCCTACCACCAGTGCAGACTATTTTCCCAGACCCAAATAGTAAAAAAGCTACTTTCGGCTCATCCATCCTGTATACAAGCCCAGGGAATTGCTCAGGCTCGTATTCTGAATTTTCCAAGCTTAAGGCTATTGTATCTAAATTCAAGTTACCTTCTATTTTCGCTGAAGCAACTATATTCTCTACTTGGATCTTGAAATCTTTTGGTACTTTAGTACCAACACTTTTTATCACAGATATAACTTTCTTGAAAACAGCGTTAACATCTTCAATACTTCTAGCACCAGTGCAAACTATTTTCCCAGAACCGAATATCAAAGCAGCAGCTTTAGGTTTGTTCATCCTGTATACAAGCCCAGGGAATTGCTCAGGCTCGTATTCTGTTCCTTCAAGCTTAGCTACTATTTTTTCAAGCGGTACTTCCACGTTCAAGGAGGCTGAAGCAACTATGTTCTCTATCTTTATCTTAAAATCAGACATGTTGACACTTATATTATTTCTCGTTAAAAGTATTTATAAGGTTTCAGAGATAGTTTTTCATCAAAGTAAACTTTCAACATCTAGGAGGAAAGAATTGAGCTTGTCTATAGGAACAACAAAAGTTTTTTTCTCCTTAACCAAATCTTCCTCCATCAAAGTTACTATCAAAGGAACTACCGTAAAATTTTCTCCAATTTTTAAATTTCTTTTCAAGAGTTCATTTTTCAGCAACAATTTTTCAACAGCTCTTGCCCTTTCTTCCTGTTTTTCAATACTCTTTCTCAAAATTGATTTTTTGTATCTTCCTCCCGACCATCTTTTACATTCAACACAAAAAACTAAGTTGGAGCGAGAAGCCACTAAATCTATCTCAAAACGCTTATCAACTTTTATCCTCAAATTTTCCCTAACAAGGAAATTATTCCGCCTGAAAATTTCAGCAACAACATCTTCAAAATCTTTCCAACCTAAAGTTTTCAAAATTTCTTCTAAAGATTTTCTACTTGTTTGTGATTCGATTTTTTCAATTTCCATGAAGAAGATTTGTGTAAAACTTTATTTATATGAAAGCGTATTTTATTAAAAGAGAGAACATGCCAATCACAGTTAAGGAGATCAGCGAATTATTCGGTAAAGATGTTTTCACTGCCAAGGGGTTGTACTGTGGTAGGGTTTCAGATGTAGAGCTTGATTTAACAAGGTTCAAGTTGAGGTCTTTGGTCATAGAAGTTTCGAAAGAAGGATTTTTGGGTAAAGCTTTAGGAGGAAAAAAAGGTGTTATAGTTCCTTACGCTGTAGTTCAAGCTGTTGGAGATATAGTAATAATAAAACACATAACAACTCCAGAGTTGCCCCAAGAAATTCCGGAAGAAACTCCAGAAGAAGCTTGAATCTTTCCCCTTGGAAGTGTGAAAATTTTTCTTTAGTTAAATTATTTAAGTATTCACGAAGAAAATTTAAAGGTGGAAAAGTGAAAGGTGGTTGCCAAAATAGAAACTACTTCACTTCTTAAATTACTGCACATAACAGAAATCAAAAAACTATTATTTTTTCAAAAAATAATTAGTTGGTGGGTATGTTTTCGACTATTTCCGAAATTTTGACTGGAAAAAAAGGCGATGTCAGGATAAGGGGATGGTTGCACAACAAGAGATCTTCGGGTGGAATTATCTTTTTGATAATAAGGGATGGTACCGGATTCATCCAGTGCACTTTGAGGAAAGATTTGATAGATGAAAAAACTTTTGAAGAAATGGAAAGATTGAGCATGGAATCTGCTGTTGAAATTTATGGAGAAGTTAAGGAAGATGAGAGAGCACCTTATGGTTATGAAATAACAGTGAAAGAAGTTAAAGTTTTGAGTAGAGCTGAACAAGACTTCCCTATAGGTAAGAAGTATCATGGACCGAAATTTTTGCTAGATAACAGACACTTATGGATAAGGAGTAAGAAAATGAACAGGATAATGAAAATTAGGGCCAAAGTTCTGGAAGCTGTGAGAGAATGGTTCAAAAACAACGGTTTCATAGAAGTTCAAGTTCCTGTAATAGTTAGTGCTGCTTGTGAGGGTGGTTCAACTCTGTTCGAAGTGAAATATTTCGATTCAAAAGCTTACCTCACACAATCCTGGCAACTGTACGGTGAGGCTATGATATTCGGTTTGGGTAAATGTTACACCATAGCACCTTCCTTCAGAGCAGAAAAATCCAGGACTAGGAGACATTTGACAGAATACTGGCACATAGAAGCTGAAATACCTTTTTGCGGTTTCGAAGAGTTGATGAAAATAGAAGAAGAATTCATAACTTACGTTTTACATGAAGTTGGTAAAAGTTGTGAAGTAGAACTGAGAGAACTTGGAAGGGACGCAAGTGATTTACTCAAGATAAAACCACCGTTTCCCAGGATAAAATACGAGGAGGCGGTGAAGATTTTGAAAGAAAAAGGTGTGAAAATTGAGTATGGTGAAGATCTTGGAGCTGATGAAGAAAAAGTCTTGGCACTTCAGTTTGAATCGCCCTTTTTCGTTACACACTTTCCAAAAAGTATAAAAGCTTTTTATCATAAACCTGATCCTGAAAATCCTGAAGTTACGTTAAGCGTAGACATGCTGGCTCCTGAAGGTTATGGAGAAATCATCGGATCTGGAGAAAGGATAGAGAATTATGAGGAACTGATGAAAAGAATAGAAGAAGAGAAATTAAGACCAGAAGATTACAAATGGTACTTGGATTTGAGGAAATTTGGTTCAGTTCAACATTCTGGTTTTGGTCTTGGACTCGAGAGATTAGTTATGTGGATTTGTAAGTTGAAACATATAAGAGATGCTATAGCGTTTCCAAGATTGATCAACAGGGTTTATCCATGAAATTGAAGAAGATAGGAGTTAAATATATCGATGTTGGTATATTGCTTTTACCGTATCCTGTTTATCAAGACGAAAAAGGTAATTATTATTTATACGATGCTCATTGGGAAAAAAGGAAGAAAGGAAAGAAAGGAAAGGATGAAGAAGAATTAGAAAAACTTTTAAAAATTGATAGGTGGATGAAAAGAATAATAGAAGGTGAAATATTTTTTGAAGATGAGAAATACATTGGAATTGAAGATAAGGAGAACAAGTATTGGTTTAAAAAATTGCCCTCGTAGCTCAGTGGAAGAGCACCCGGCTGTTAACCGGTAGGTCGTGGGTTCGAATCCCACCGAGGGCGTATTTACATTCAAATCTCAGATGATAGTTGAATATAAACACCACCACTTTACAAACTGATCATCACATGCTTCAGAAAAACATTTCGCTATACCGCAAAAATGGAAAGAGTTTTTTATTTAAAACATTCTCTACAAAAATAAGGTCTATGTAGGTGTTTTACCACAAAAGCTTACTGAAAAAATTACTGAACTTGGCGGAGAAGTATATACAAATACTTCTATC